>CBIMJO010000615.1:0-6245 GCA_966244135.1 uncultured Actinocrispum sp.
ACGGCAAGGGCGGCAAGCTCGCGGTTTGCCCGCCGGGCACGCCGACAGCCACCGACCTGGAAGAGGTCCTGCGCCGCCACGGGGTGACCGTGCTGTGGCTGACTTCCGGGCTGTTCAACGCGATGGTGGACGTCAAGCCGTCGTCGTTGGCCGGGGTCAAGCAGTTGCTCGTCGGCGGTGAGGCGCTGTCCCCACCGCACGTGCGCACCGCCCTTGAACACGGTGTGCCAGTCGGCAACGGCTATGGCCCGACCGAAGGCACGACGTTCGCGGTCGCGCATCCGTTCATCTCGTTGCCGGAGGCGCACAACTCGATCCCGATCGGCCTGCCCATCTCGCACACCTACGTCCGGATCGTCGACTCGTCGCTGAACCCGGTCCCGTTCGGCGTTCCGGGCGAGCTGCTGCTCGGCGGGCCGGGCGTGGTGCGCGGCTACCAGGGGCGGCCCGACCTCACGGCGGAGAAGTTCGTGCCGGATCCCCTGGGGGAGCCCGGTTCCCGCCTGTACCGCACCGGCGACATCGTGCGGCAGGACCCCGACGGCACGATGCACTACATCGGCCGGCAGGACCACCAGGTCAAGATCCGTGGTCACCGGGTCGAGCTCGGTGAGGTGGAGGCCGCGATCAGTGAGCTGCCTTCGGTCCGCGTGGCCGCTGCTGCGGCGCATCCCGGTGTGGACGGGGTGAAGCGGCTTGTCGGGTACGTGGTTCTCGGCGAGGACGGGCCGGAGGATCTCTCGCGGCTGGGCGACCTCATGCGGCGTCAGGTGCCGGACTTCCTGGTGCCGACGGCGTGGGTGCGGCTGGATGCGTTGCCGATGAACAGCAACGCCAAGGTCGACCGGGCCGCGCTGCCGTTGCCTTCGGCCGTGGCCACGACCCGGGAGTTCGTCCCGCCCCGGACCTCGGCGGAACGGGCTGTGGCGGACATCTGGGCGGAGGTGTTCGGCCTGCCCCGGGTCAGCCGGCACGACGACTTCTTCGCGCTGGGCGGGCATTCCCTGATGATCCTGCGGATCGTCGCCCTGCTGCGGGAACGGCACGGGATCTCGGTCACCGTGCGGTCGTTCCTCGAGCACCGCACCGTTTCGGCGCTCGCCGAGGCGATCGACACCGGCGACCTGCCGACCAAGGCGTTGCTGTGGCTCAACCACACCGGATCCCAGGTCCCGCTGGTGTGCGTGCACCCGGGCGGCGGCAGCGCGCACTGGTACCAGCGGCTGGCCGCGCACCTCGACCCGGACCTGCCGGTGGTCGCGTTCGAGTGGCCCGGTCTGCAGGGCGACGTTCCGTCCACATCGGACATGGCGGGCCGTTATGTGACCGAATTGCGGGAGGCCGTGCCGCAGGGGCCGTACCGGATCTTCAGCTGGTGCGGCGGCAGCGGGGTGGCCAGCGAGATGGTCCACCAGCTGACCGCAGAGGGCGAGGACGTCACGTTCATCCTGCTCGACCCGGCCCTCGACGCCCGCGAGAAGAAACACCTCTGGGACGAGTTCGGGCTGATCAAGAAGTGCGTCGGGCATCTGGAGGCGCTCGCCGCGGCGTCCCCGGACCAGGACACCTCCGTGCTGCGCGCGGAAACCCTGGCCCTGCTGGAACACCTGGTCGACGACGTCGTCGGCGACCATGCCATCTCGCTGCCGGAGCACGGCGCCGGTGAGATGTGGCTGCCCGCCGCCCGGATGTGGGCCGAGGTCATGGAGATGATGCTCTCTTACGAACACCGCCCCTATCCCGGCACGCTGCACCTGATCGCCAGCGACGAACTGGCCGCCGGCGAACACGAGGTCGTCGACAGCGAACAGAGCTTCACCCAGTACGTCGCGCGCTGGCAGCAGCTGGCGTCCTATGTGGACGTTCACCGGCTGACCGGCGACCACTTCTCGGTGATGAAGGAGCACGTGACCCTGCTGGCCGGGATCGTGACCGAGCTGATCAACTGACCGCCGCACTCCACGGACGACACGCCTCCCGGCCTGGCCGGGAGGCGTGTCGTGCGTTATTCGTCGAAAACGGGATTGTCGGCCGGGTCCGGGCGGGCGAAGCGGGTGGCCAGGTGCCGTGCTCCTCCGCGCCGCCGCCAGGAAGGCAGTTCGAACAGCTCGAACACGGCCGACGCCCGTTCGACGTGTGGCCGGAGCATCGTGCCTGACCAGAGTCATGTGGGTGGACCACCCACATTTGTGTCGGCGGTGACGTGCCTGTGCGTGGTGGGTGTGTCGCGGCGTGCTGTTGGGCCTGCATGATCGGAATTTCTGGAGGGGTGTGAATGTGCGGGGTGGCGCCCGATGCGGGCGCCCCATGATCGGCGCGAGGCTACCCATTGTTCTCAACCAGCCTGGGCGAGGTTGAAAGGTGGGGACTTCATGGGGCAGCCGGTTCCGGTCAGCGTGGTAGCGCTGGACCCGATGTTGCAGGCGGGCGCGATCAGCGCCCTGGAGAGCAGCCCGGATGTCGAGGTGGTGGGGCCTGGGGAGCCCGCGAGGGTGACCGTGGTCCTGGTCGGCAGGCTGGGGCGGCCCGAGGTCGAGCTGATCCGGAAGGTGCGGGACACCCCCGCGCGGCCGGAGGTGGTGATCGTCGCGACCGAGCTCGCCGCGACCGAGACGCTCTACGCCATCGCGGCGGGCGCCCGGGGACTGCTGCGGCGCCGCGAGGCCGGCGCGGACCGGCTCGTGCGGGCCGTGCTGACCGCGGATATGGGGGACTGCACCCTGCCGCCGGACATCTTCGACCACGTCGTGGCCCAGGGCGCGGCGGAGCTGCGGATGGACGGGCCCAGCCCGGTGCCGGTGGGGCCACCCGGCAGGGACGCGCCCGACCCGCTGGAGGTCCACGTGATGGGGCCGGTGCAGGACGAGGTGCTGGGCAACCTCCGCCTCGCCGGGGTGGGCCTGGCCGCCCGGCCCGACGCGGGCACGGTGACTTTGGTGGTTACCGACACGGTCGACCGGGCCATCGACACCTGCCATCGCGGTTCGGGCGCGGGCACGGTGATCGTCGCCGAACGGTTCGCCCCAGAGGCGGTGCTGCGTGCGGCCAGGCTGGGGGTCCGGACACTGCTCGCTGCGGACGCGGCCACACCCGCGCGGCTCGTCGCCGCGGTGCGCTCGGCCCGGCACGGCGACGGCCGGATGCCTTATACCGTCCTGATGCGGATGCTCGGCTCCGCCAGCCGCAAGAAACAGCCACTCGCCGCCGACACCGGCGCGATCCCGCTCACCGCCCGGCAGACCAGCGTGCTGCGGCTGATGGCCGACGGGCACGGCAACGGCGAGATCGCCACCATGCTGTCCTGCTCGGAGCACACCGTGAAGAACGCGATCTACGAGCTGATGGCCCGCCTGCAGGTGCGCAACCGGGCCCAGGCGGTGGCCAGCGCCATCCGCACGGGCTTGATCTAGGGCGTGTATCGAAGTCCTCGTTCGATGAGAGGCAGGATCGGGATGGTTCCTGGCGTCGCCGCCGGAAGGCCGCGAATACTGGTTGTCTTTGGGCCTTCCGGCGGTGGCGTCAGGGACCATATCCGGCCCGGCTATCGCGGACGAGGGCTTCGATACACGTCCTAGGGACAAACACGCAACCTCCACCCCTGCCGCCGCTTCCCTGTCGGCTGGACGGCCTGGATACCAGGCTGAGTCGTACTGGACGCCCCGAACCGTGGGAGACCTAAGTGGACACAACCGGAATCACCGAGCCCCCGGAGGTGGTGCGGGCCCGTCCGGCGCTGGGCGCGATGTACGTCGCGTGCGGGGCGTCGGCGTTCGGCACGCAGATGACGTTGCTCGCCCTGCCCTGGCTGATCCTGGCCACTACCGGGTCGGCGACCTGGACCGGGCTGGTGTTCGCCGTGCAGGTGCTGCCGATGGCGGTGCTCGGGTTCGCCGGCGGGGAGGTGATCCAGCGGTTCGGTGCCCGCCGGACCATGCTGGTGGCCGACGCGGCCAGGGCGCCCCTGATCGCCCTCGTGCCGATCCTGTCCTCAGCGGACATGCTCGGACTTCCCGCGCTGATGGTGATCGTGGCGGCGGTGGGAGTGCTGGGGGTTCCTTACTTCGCCGCGCAACGGGTGCTGGCCGGTGAACTCGCCGGTGATGACCCGAAGGCGCTGACCCGGGCGAACAGCGTGCTGGAGGGGTGCTTCAACGGCGCGTCGTTCGCGGGACCGGCCGTGGCTGGCCTGCTGATCTGGCTGATGGGCGCGCAGAACGTGTTGTGGTTCGACGCCGGGAGCTTCGCGGTGTCGTGCCTGCTGTTGTGGCGGTTCGTGCCGCGTGGCGCCGGGGACGCTCCGCCGGCCAAGGCCCGCACGAGCGTCCTGGCCGGGGCCCGCGCGTTGCTGGCCGACGACTTCATGCGGCCGGTGATGGTCTCCACCGTCACGTTCGGGTTCCTGCTGCGGATCTTGATGATCGCGTTGCCGCTGCTGGCGTTCGACCGGTTCGGCGGGAACGCGGGAGTGGGCGGCCTGCTCGTCGCGGGCTTCGGCGCCGGGGCGTTGCTGGGCTCGCTGATCAGCTACCTGGTGGCGAACAAGTTCTCGCCCGCCAAGCTGATGGCGTTGTCGGCGGCTCAGCTGGTCCTTCCTTTGTGGATACTCCTCACACCCGCCCCCGCGGGTGTTCTCGTTGTGGCGCTGGCGGTGTCGGCGGCCGCGCTGCCGCTGTCGAACGCGCCGTTCTTCAGCATCCTGGCCACCCGGTTCCCCGGGGAGGTCCGGGCCAAGGTGATCCAGTCGGTGATCACCATCAGCAACATCGCCGGACCGCTCGGCTTCCTGGCCGGGGGCGTGGCCATGGACCGCCTGGGCCTGGCGACCACCCTGCTGATCCTCGCGGCACTGTCCAGCCTCGCTGCGGTCAACCTCGTGGTTGCCGTGCGCCGCACAGACAAGGAGGGCGCATGAACGACCTGTCCACCCGGTGCCTGCACGAGCTGTTCGCGCGCCACGCGGACGCCGCGCCGGACGCGATCGCCGCGGTGCAAGGCGATCAGTCGATCACCTACGGGCAGCTGCGAACACGGTCGGTCCAGCTGGCCGCGGCATTGCGGGAGCACAACGTCGGGCCGGACGTGGTGGTCGGCCTGCACCTGCCGCGCTCGATCGACCTGCTCGTCGGGATCCTGGGCATCCTGGAAGCGGGCGGGGCGTATCTGCCGCTGTGGGTCGGGCATCCGGCCGATCGGCTGGAGTTCATGCTCGCCCACTCCGGAGCCACGGTCCTGGTCACCGACGGCGAGGCTCTGCCCGGGTTTACCGGCACGAGGGTTCCAGTGGACGCCCGACCGACCAAGATCGTGCCGGAAACCCGTGTCACTGAAGAAAATCTCGCCTACGTGATTTACACGTCCGGCACCACGGGCACCCCGAAAGGTGTGGCCGTGCCGCACCGGTCGGCCGAACGCATTGTGCGGCCCGGGATCTACTTCGACGCGGGGGAGACGTTCCTGCAGTCGTGCCCGCTGTCGTTCGACGCGTCGGTGTTCGAGATCTTCGGCTGCCTGGCCAACGGCGGCACGCTGGTTCTGCTGCCCGGCCAACGGGTCTCGGCCGAGCTGATCGCCGACACCGTGCGCCGCCACGGAGTCACCACGCTCTGGCTGACCCCGACGCTGTTCAACCAGATGGTCGACGAGAAGCTCCTCGACGGTACCGGTGTACGGCAGTTCGTGGTCGGCGGCGAGGTCCTCTCCAGCCCGCACGTCGCTCAAGCCATGCAGCGGACCGAGGCCCGGTTCGCCAACGGCTATGGCCCGACCGAGGCCGGGGTTTTCGTGTGCTGCCACCAGTTCGAGCCCGACGACCTGACCCACTCGCCGCCGCCTGTTGGCAAAGCCATGCCGGGCACGGAAGTGCACCTGCTCGACGGGCAACTCCGTCCGGTGGCCGAAGGCGAGACGGGGGAGCTGTACTTCGGCGGCGATGCGTTGGCCCGCGGCTACCACAACCGGCCCGATCTGACCGCGGCCGCGTTCGTGCCCGACCCGGCCGGGACAGGCGCGCGGCTGTACCGGTCCGGTGACCTCGCGCGGATCCTGCCGGGCGGCCTGGTGCAGGTGCTGGGCCGGACGGACGACCAGGTGAAGATCCGCGGCAACCGGGTCGAGCTGGGCGAGATCGAGTCAGCCCTCGCGGCACTGCCCGAGGTGCGGCAGGCCGCAGTGGTCGACCGTGCGGGAGTCTTAGTCGCGTTCATCGTCCCAGTAGGACAGACGACGGTCGCGGACTTAAGACAAAA
>CBIMJO010000616.1:0-6245 GCA_966244135.1 uncultured Actinocrispum sp.
GTCGAACCCGACCGGCAGCATGACCTCGACCGCCCACTCCTCGTCCGGCTTCCAGCCCGCCTTGGCCAGCAGGTTGGCCGATGAGGCCAGAGCATCGGAATCCGAACCCCAGATATCGACCTTGCCATCGTGATCGCCATCGAGACCGAGCGGATCGAGAAGGACCGCCAGCTCGAGGTGATCTCCCGGGAGCGGGAGACCGAGCTGTCCAAGATCGCCAAGGACAAGGAGCTCGAGGTCGAGAAGCGGGCCATCGCCGAGGTCGTCCGCGAGCGCATCGCCGTCGACAAGACCGTCGCGGAGCAGGAAGAGACCATCAAACGGCTGCGTGCCGTCGAAGAGGCCGAGCGGATGCGCCAGGCGCTGATCATCCAGGCCGAGGCCGAGGCGCAGGAGAAGCTGGTCAAGGACATCAAGGCGGCCGAGGCGGCCGAGACCGCCGCGAAGTACGACGCCCGCCGCGAGCTGGCGATGGCCGAGGCGCGCCAGCAGTCCGCGGAGCTGGAGACCCGGGCGAAGATCCGGCTGGCCGAGGGTGTCCAGGCCGAGGCGGCCGCGGCCGGCCTGGCCGAGGTGCAGGTCAGGGAGCGGGGTGCGGAGGCGCTCGAGAAGGTCGGCCGCGCAGAGGCCACTGTGGACCGTGAGAAGGCCCTCGCCAGGGCCGAAGCGGCCGAGAAGATCGGCCTCGCCGAGACCGAGGTCGAACGCCAGAAGGCACTGGCGAAGGCCGAGGCGACCGCGAAGATCGGCCTCGCGGAGACCGAGATCGAGCGGCAGAAGGCGATCATCCTGGCCGACGCGCTGCGGGACAAGCTGAAGGGCGAGGCCGAGGGCCTCACCGAGAAGGCCGCCGCGCTGGCCGCGATGACCGACGCGACCCGCGAGCACGAGGAGTACCGCCTGCGGCTGGACGCGGAGAAGGACATCCAGCTGGCCGGCCTGGAGATGCAGGGCAAGCTGGCCGAGTCGCAGGCCCTGGTCATCGCGGCCGGGCTGGAGAAGGCCGACATCGACATCGTCGGCGGCGACACCATGTTCTTCGACCGGGTGGTCGGCGCGGTGTCGGCCGGCAAGAGCATCGACGGGTTCGTCGAGCACTCGAACACCGCACAGACGCTGGCGAAGCCATGGCTCAACGGCACGTCGAACTTCACCGACGACATCACGCGGGTGCTCGGCGGCCTGGACACCAACGACGTCAAGAACCTCACCGTGTCGGCGTTGCTGGTCAAGCTGATCGGCTCCGGCGGCAAGGAATCCGGCAAGCTGCAGGAACTGCTGGACACCGCGAACCGGCTGGGGATCGGTGACCACTCCGTCACGGCGCTTCTGCCAACCCAGAATGTCCGATGACACAGTCCGCGATCGCGCTCGACGCGGGCACCTATGAGGTTCTGCGGGCGCGGCTGGCAGAGCACGCCGCCGCGCTCGCGGCCCGCGCGGAGACCCTGAACACCCAGCGGCTGACCGTGTTCGGTGGCACCGAGCTGCGGCTGATCGGCACCGAGCGGATCCGCACCGAGAACAACTGCGTGCCGCGGGACATCGTGTCGGTCAACGGGCTGATGCTGTTCGGTTACAACGTGTTCATCGGCCTGCGCCCGGAGACGAACGTCGACGACGTGTTCTCGCTGCACCGGTTCGCCCGGGAGGGGGACGCGTTCCGGTTCGACGACGCGGGCCCGGAGGAGCTGCCGGGCCTGTTGCGGGACGCGCAGTTCGAGCGTGACTTCGCCGAGCTTTACCGGTACTACAAGGAAACCCGGCTGCTGCAGCTGCGCCGGGTCGAGGGCAAGCTGCTCGCCGTCTTCCAGACCGGCGCCGGGGCCTCGGACATCCGCGTGCTGCGCTGGGTCGTCAACGTGGCCCAGAAAAACAGTGACACAGTGTCCTACGAGGACGGACGCGGGGAACGGGATCACGTGTTCCCGCCATCGCACGACTTCGAGTGGACCGAGACCACGCGCGAGAACCACGTCCTCGGACGGCACCCGCATGTGTCCATCGAGGACGCGGTGTTCATCGAGACGGTCGGCGGCGACCTGACCATCAAGCTGGAGAACAACACCGAGACCGGCGAGGGCATCTACGCCGAGCCGGTCGACGAGCCGTTGCAGAGCCTCGCCGACGCCGACATCTCCTACGCCCGGGTCGGGGCCTTGATACTGCTGAAGATCCGGCCGTACAAGGAAACCGGCTGGCGGTATCTCGTCTTCAACACGCGTACCAAGGGAGTCGTGCGGCTGGACGGGATCGGCCAGGCCTGCCAACGCCTCCCCGAGGATCAGGGGATCATCTTCCCCGGCGGCTACTACCTCGCGACCGGTGCTGCCAAGACGTTCGACACCGAGGTGGCCAGCCTGGAGTTCGAGCGGTCGATCCGGTCGGACAACGGTGAGGACGTGCTGTACGTCTTCCACGCCCGGGCCGAGGGCCGGTACTTGTTGCTGCCGTACAACGTGATCCGCAAGGAGGTCGGCACGCCGATCCCGTGCCACGGGTGGTCGTTGTTCGACGACGGCACGCTTGTGGTGTTCCGGGCGATGTCCGACGAACCGACCCGCGTGCACCCGATGCAGGTCTGGCAGACGCCGTACCAGTCGGATACCTATGCCGCGGCACAGGAAACCGGGACCGGTCCGCTGGACCGGGTCGGCAACGCCGATCTCGTCCGCGGGATCTCGGACTGTCTGTCGATCTCGCGGATGGTCGGCGAGATGGCACCGTCCACTGAGGTCTTCGAGGCGCTGATCGCCGCTTGCGACCGGGCCTTCGACCACTACCACTGGCTGGGCGAGCAGGAGCTGGGCGACCTGCGCACCCCGCTGTCCGAGGTCCGGGCCACCGCCGAACAGGTCCTCGACGAGTTCGAAGGCGTGCAGGCGCTCACGAACCAGGCCGCGACGGCTCTCGGCAAGGCCGCCGCCGACATCGCGTCCTTGGTGCGGCGGGTGCGCGGTGAGGCGCCGAAGTCCGCCGACGAGTGGGTCGCGCAGCTCGCCGAACTCCGTCGCTCGCAAGGACATCTGGTCACCTTGCAGGAGATGCGGTACGTCGACACGGCGCGCATCAACGAGCTGAACGCGTTGCTGGCCACCGAGCTTGACTCGGCCGCCCAGCGAGCCGTCGACTTCCTCAGCGGGACCGACGCTTTCGCCGGGTATCACACCGAAGTGGATCGCCTGGTGGCCGAAGGATCGGCGATCAAGACCGTCGCCGAGGCCGTGCCCGTGCAGGACCGGTTGAACGCCCAGGCCGACGGGCTGGAGCTGTTGACCCAGGTGGTCAGCTCGCTGGAGATCGCGGACGCGACCGTGCGGACCGGGATCCTGGAGCGGGTCGGTGAGGTGCTCGGCGGGATCAACCGCGCACGGGCCACTGTGGACGCTCGCCGCCGTGAACTGGCCTCGTCCGAGGGGCGGGCCGAGTTCGCGGCGGAGTTCGCGTTGCTGGGCCAGTCGATCACCGCCGCCCTGGCGATGGCCGACACCCCGCAACGTTGTGACGACCAACTCGGCCGGCTGATGCTGCAGCTGGAGAACCTGGAGTCGCGGTTCGGCGAGTTCGACGACTTCCTTTCCCAGATCGGCGCCAAGCGGACCGACGTCTACGAGGCCTTCTCGGCCCGCAAGCAGGCTCTGCTCGACGAACGCGCCCGCCGCGCCGACCGTCTGGTGGAATCGGCGACTCGCATCCTGGCCACGGTTCAGCGCCGTGCGGCGACACTGTCCAGTTTGGACGATGTCAACACCTACTTCGCCGGTGACCCGATGGTGGCCAAGCTCCGGTCCGTTGTCGAGGACCTTCGCTCGTTGGGCGACCAGGTCCGGGCCGAGGAGCTGGCCGGCCGGATCAAGGCCGCCCGCCAGGAGGCCGGGCGGGCATTGCGGGACCGGCTGGACCTCTACGCGGACGGCGGCGAGACCATCCGGCTGGGGCGGCATTCCTTCGCCGTCCACACGCAGTCGATGGACCTGACGCTGGTGCCGCACGAGGATGGGCTCGCGATCGGCATCACCGGCACGGACTTCAAGGACCCGGTCGAAGATCCGGAGTTCGCGTCCACCAAGGCGTTCTGGGACCAGCTGCTGGTCTCGGAGTCGCCTGAGGTCTATCGCGCGGAGTACCTGGCGACGTCCGTGCAGAGCGTCGACGAGCTTCGCCAGGCGTTGGACAGCCGGTACGACGAGGGCTATGAACGTGGGGTGCACGACCACGACGCGGCGAAGATCTTCGAGGCCGTGCAACGCCTTCTGGCCGGGGCGGGGACTTTGCGTTATCCGCCACAGGCTCGGGCCGCGGCCACGGTTTTCTGGGCATTCGGGCCGGATGAGCACGCCAAGACCGTGTGGACCCGGCGGGCTGGCTCGCTGGCCCGGGCGCGGGTTGCTTTCGGGCCCGTCGAGGCGATCTCCGTGCTGGCCGGTGAGCTGAGTGAGGCGATCACGTCGTTCCTGAGGGCGCATTCGCTTGAGCTGGACCATCCGCTGGCGGGGGAGTACCTGGTCGAGGAACTCGCCAACGCGCCGTTCGGCTTCGTCACCAGCGCCGCCGCACGCTCCCTTGTGGACAAGTTCCGCCGGGCCCTGGGCTCGCAGGCCAAGTCGGCGCAGGAGTTCGACGACGACCTCCGCGCCCTCGGCGACGATCTCGGAGCCCGGTACCAGCTCATCTCGGCCTGGCTGTCGGCTTTCCTGGTGAGCTCCGGCGAGACGTCGTCCGAGTTGCCGGAAGCCGTGATGATCGAGCTGTGCCGGGAGGTGCCTCGGCACGACTCGTCGGCGACGCTTGAGGCCACTGTGGACGGTCTGCTCGGGGTTCACCCCCGGATCTCCGGCGGCAAGCTGACGTTCCGGCTGGACGAGCTGCTCGCGCGAACCCGTGACTTCCGGGCCGACCGTGTTCCGGCTTTCCGTGCGTACCAACGCAAACGGACTGCGTTGGTCGCGGCCGAGCGCAAGCGGTTGCGGTTCGACGAGTACCAGCCCAAGGTGATGAGCGCGTTCGTCCGCAACCGCCTGCTGGACGAGGTGTACCTGCCGCTGATCGGCGACAACCTGGCCAAACAGCTGGGCACCGCGGGGGAGGACAAGCGCACCGACCAGATGGGCCTGCTGCTGCTCATCTCGCCGCCCGGGTACGGTAAGACGACGCTGATGGAGTACGTCGCCGACCGGCTCGGCCTGGTGTTCGTCAAGGTCAACGGGCCCGCGCTCGGTCACTCGGTGACGTCGGTCGACCCGGCCGAGGCGCCGAACGCCACCGCCCGCCAGGAGATCGAGAAGATCAACTTCGCCCTGGAGATGGGCAACAACGTGTTGCTCTACCTCGACGACATCCAGCACACCTCACCGGAGCTGCTGCAGAAGTTCATCTCGCTCTGTGACGCGCAGCGCCGTATGGAGGGCGTCTGGAAGGGGCAGACCAAGACGTACGACCTGCGCGGCAAGCGGTTCGCGGTGTGCATGGCGGGCAACCCGTACACCGAGTCCGGCCGGCGGTTCCGCATCCCGGACATGCTGGCCAACCGCGCCGACGTGTGGAACCTCGGCGATGTGCTGTCCGGCAAGGAGGACCTGTTCGCGCTCAGCTTCGTGGAGAACGCGCTGACCTCGAACCCGGTCCTCGCGCCACTGTCCACAAGGGACCGTGACGACATCACCAAACTGGTCCGTCTGGCGCGCGGCGACGAGTCGGTCCGCCCGGACCAGCTGTCCCACCCGTACTCCGCGGTCGAGCTGGAGCAGATCCTTTCCGTCCTGCGGAAGCTGCTGGCCGCGCAGAAGGTCGTGCTGGCCAACAACGAGGCGTACATCGCCTCGGCCGCGCAGGCCGACGGATCCCGCACCGAGCCGCCGTTCCAGCTGCAGGGCTCGTACCGCAACATGAACAAGCTGGCCGAGAAAATCGTCCCGGCGATGAACGAGGCCGAGCTGTCGGCGGTGATCGACGACCACTACCTGGCCGAGGCCCAGACCCTCACCACCGGCGCCGAAGCCAACCTGCTGAAGCTGGCCGAGCTCCGCGGCACCCTGACCGCCGCCCAAACCGCCCGATGGGCTGAGGTGAAAGCCGCCTACCTGCGCGAACGCGCCCTCGGCGGCAGCGAAGACGACCCCATGAGCCGAGCCGTGGGCGCCATGGGCCTGCTCGCCGACCGAGTCGGCACCATCGCCACCGCCAGCCGCGACTCCCCCTGACCCACACGTCTCATCCCCCGCGTGTCTCACGTTCGCCCGGCCCGT
>CBIMJO010000617.1:0-6240 GCA_966244135.1 uncultured Actinocrispum sp.
CGGTGGCTCCTGAGTGGACTCCTGGTGCGGCAGCTCGCTCCGGTGGTGACCGGGGTGGATCGGGTGGGGACGATCGTGGTGCTGTCCCGTGCCGATGAGACCGGTGGCGGGCGGGGGGACACGATGAGTTCGGCGCGGCAGACCGCCCGCAGGTACACCGATGAGCATGGCGTGACGGTGGTGGCGGTCACGGGGTTGCTGGCGCGGGCACCGGGCACGCTCACCGTGGCCGAGTTCACGGCGCTTCAGGATCTGGCGACCCGGCTGCGGGCGGAACCGACGCCGTATTACTGTCGGCCGATCGGGTAAGGGATCCGGTGCTTGTCCGGCGGTCCGGGATCCGGCTCTCCGTCACATTGTTGCGCCAGGGATTCGACGATCCGGAAAAGCTGGCCACCGAGCTGGCCCGGCGTAGCGGCATAATCGAATTGCGAGAGCAGATCGACATCCATTTCGATCAACGGCGGCCTTTGCTCACAGTGCGAACGGCATTGACCGCGGCGCAGCGCACCGACGCCGAAGTCGAGCGACTCGGCGCCGGCGCCCACGAGTTCGCCGAGATCCGGCTCTTGGACGCCCTGCCGGCCCGGAGCGTGCACACCCCTGATGACCTCCGGGCGGAGGCAGAACGCCTGCTCGGGACCCTCGAGGACTGACAGCGCCACGCCGAGAGCCCGTTGTCGACCCGTCAATTCGCGGACGCCGCCCGGGTGATTGTCCGGACGTGTGAAGGCATGCTCGCGCAGATCACGATCACGCAAAACGGGTAGCCACACAGGGTATGCTGCGGTAGAAAATAACGGGTTTCGGCGGACCGCCCACCAGGAATGAAAGTATTTCATGAAATGGTGTGGCCGGATGAAGGTCGAGGGCTGGAAATGGGCCAGCGGGCACCGATCGTGACAGCCGGACCGGTCAGCACCCAACCCATCCGGAAACTGCGCGAAACGATTACCGCGAACCCCGCCGCACCGCTGCGACCGGCCGTTGTCGCTCCCGGCGGATACGGCAAATCGACGCTCCTGGGCGAGCTGAGCCACGCCTACCAGGACGCCGGGTTCGAGGTTGTCACCGACTGGCCGACCACCGGCGCGGAGGACTGGCGCAAGTCAGCGATGCTCGTCGACACCGAGGGCGTCACGGAGATGATGTGGGGCGCCCGCGCCACGAGCCTGCTGACCCAGGACGGGTCCCTGCTGCCGTTGTGCGCCCGGGCCACCGCTGAGGTGGTCCACGCCGAGCAGTACCTCGGCGTGCTGCAGCGGTTGGCCGAACTGCAGTTCGATCACGCCGAGCCGATCCTGCCGTTCGCCCGTTTCCTGCTCGGCGGTGGCGCCACAGGGTCCACGGTGGCCGCCGTGCTCGACAAGGCCGCCCGCGAGGTTGCCGGACACGACCCTGAGACCGCCGCCGAACTGTTCGGCGCGGCGGTCTCGGCCGGCCGGCCGGTGACCGCGGTGGTCGCGGACTGGGCACGTGCCGCCGCACTGGCCGGTGACCTGGATACCGCGCTCCGGTTGGCCGATCAGGCCATATCGGGCCAGGAACCGGCATGCCGGGCCGCTGCCGCCCGAGTCGCGGCAGCGGCCCTGGCCCACCGCGGCCATGGGCCCGCAGCGCCGAGCTGTACGGGTGGGCCGGCGACGGACCGTTCGGCACCATCGCGGCCCTGGCCACCGGCAACCCGCGCCGACGGACCTCCCACCCTGCTCGACTGTGCCCGGCAGTTGCAGTCCCGCCAGCGGAGCGCCCAGCCATCGCAGCAGAGTCCACAGGAGACCGGCAGCCCGCTCAGCGGCCGCGAACGAGAGGTTGTGCAGGGCATGACCTACAAGCAGATCGGCGACCGGGTGCTCATCTCGGCCAAAACCGTCGAACACCACATGGCCCGCATCCGCCACCGGCTCGGCGTGGCCAAACGCGGCGAGCTGATCACCCAGTTACCCGCGCTGCGCCCCGGAACAGCTCAGGGTTTGGGCGCGCTCGGGGGCGCGCCCAAACCCTGAGCGACTAGGCCGGATTGTCCCCGTGCGTGAGTGTTTCCCAGGCCACGAACAGGTTGTTCGTGCCCATCGGGCGCCGTGACGTCGTGAACGTCTCGGTGTTCGGCATGGTGTTGCCCAGCCGGTTGTGCATGGCGTTGTACCCGACCTCGGTGATCGGGCCCAGACCTCGCACGACGCCCTTGCCCGGGCACAGCCACGACGGCGGACCGGTGAGCTCATACGTCGCCTGGAATCCCAACGCCTCCCGCAGACGGGTGCCGACCTCCGGGTACAGGTCCACGCCCTGGATCCGGGACGTCTCGGCGACGTGCGAGATCGACGACAGGCCATAGCCGGTGTGCACGAAGTCCCGGCAGGTCTCCTGGGTCAGGCCGTTGACGAACGTGGACTGGCCCTGCCAGAACCCGACGATCTTCGCCCGGGTGTCGAGATGGTTGCTGGGCACGGTTTTCGGCAGCGCGCCATCGGACGTCAGGTAGATGAACGCCGGCACCCGGGCCCGGTAGAGCGACACACCGCGGTCGTAGATCGCTTTGTCGTCCAGGAAGACACCGATGCCGACGATGGCCTCGGCGATGCTCAGCTCCCAGTTGCCGGTACGCGGGTCGCTGCCCTGGATCTCGGCGTAGTGGACGTTGCGCAGCATCGTGCCGAACCGGCCCGCGTTGGGCCAGTTCCCGTAGACGTGCTTGATGATCTCCGCTGCGCGCGGCCAGGTTGAGGCAGACCAGGCCGTTTGCAGGTGGGCGTTGTCGTTGGTGTGGTCCCGGATCGTCGCCGACCACGCGTCCATGATCTGGATGGCCTTGGTGGCGTACCGGACATCCCGCGTGACGTACCACGCCAGTGCGTGCGTGTAGGCGGCGATCGCGTCCTCACGTTCGTCCGTGCACCCGAAGTTGGGCATGGACGTCGGTCCACATTCGACAACCGCACGCGGATGTGGCGTGTAGGAAAGCGATGCGTAGCGCGAGGCCATCATCGAGTCGTAAGCGCGTTTCTGCGGCTGGGTTCCCGCAGCCACCCGGCTGCGCACGGTGTCCAGCTGGGCCCGGCTGACCAGCACGCCGGGATGGGTGAACGTCGCGGGAGCGGCGATGACCACCGCCGCGCCGGAGGGGAGTGCGCTCGCGGAATGAGCGCTGGTCAAGGTGGCGGTCACCAGGACCGCCGCTGCTGCTGTCAAGGCTCGGTGCAGGGTTGTGCCTTGCATGTAGTTGTCCCTTGTCTGTCCGGGGATCTCCTTGCTGTCGCGCCCTTGTGTTGGTTCGCGGCGTGAATTAAGCCGCGTGGCTACGAAAGTAACCCGGCAGGCATAGCCGCGCCAGTTTTGTCCCATTCATCGGGGTATCCCCACACGCCTGCTCAGGCGGCTGTCAGGAGCGTGCCGAACACCAGGCTGAAGAACGCGTCGAACGCGGCCATCGACTGATCCGCCCGCGCGGCGATGGCGGTGCCCTCCCACGCGTTGAGGACGAACAGAGCGGTGTCGGCGGCGTTGAGGCCCGGGCGGATGCTGCCGTCCGCCTGGCCCTGTTCGATACACGCGGTCAGCAGGGCGCCCCAGCTGGTGAAGGCGGTGTGCACGGCGGCGCGGATCGGCGTGCTGTGGTCGGCCATCTCGGCGCCGAAGTTGCCGAACAGGCAGCCCTTGGTGTACCCGGACTCGGTGATCTGCTCGCGCAGGAACGTGAAGTGCTCGCGCAGCCGGTCCAGCGGGGGGACGCTGGTGTCCTGCAACCGTTCCATCCGCAGCGTCTGGCCGTAGCGCTCCAGCACCTCCAGGGCGAGGGCTTCCTTGCTCTCGAAGTGGTTGTAGAACGAGCCCTTGGGCACCGCGGCCGCGTCGGTGATGTCCTTCACCCCGGCGCCGTTGAACCCATGCTGGTGGAACTGCTGCAGGCCGGCTTCGACGACCTGCTCACGAACGCTTCGCTGAGGCACGCTCCCATTCTGGGCGACCGGCCGCCCGGACCGGAAATCGGACGGTCACCTCCAGCCCGCCGCCCGGCCGCGCGGACACCGACAGCCGGCCGTCGTGGGCCAGCACGATCGCGCGCACAATGGACAGTCCCAGCCCGGCCCCGGCCCGACCGCCCGAACCGCGCACGAACGGTTCCAGCAAGCCGTCCACTGTGTCCGGTGCGATCGGCCGCCCGGTGTTGACCACCCGCAGAAAAGCCATGCCACCGTCGGTTCCGGTCACCACCCGGACAAGCCCGCCGGGATGGTTGTAGCGCAGCGCATTGTCGACGAGGTTGCCCGCCATCCGCTCCAGCAGCACCGGTTGGCCGCACACCGGAGCGGACTCCAAACAGGTCTCCACAGTCACATCCGCGTCCGCGATGGCCACCACCGACGCCAGGTCGACCGGATGCCGCTCACCAGTGCCCGCCTGGCTGCGCGCCAGCACCAGCAGACCGTCGAGCGTGTGCTGGCTCTGCGACACTGCGGCCCGCACATCGCCCGCCATCTGCCGCAACTCCGCCGGGGACGGATCACCGTCCAGCGTCACGTCGATCGCCGTGCGCATCGTGGTCAACGGGGTCCGCAGTTCGTGCGCCGCGTTCGCGGTGAACATCCGCAGGCTCTCCAACGCCTGATCCCGTTCGGCGACACCGCGTTCGATCCGGTCCAGCATCCCGTTGACCGTGCCCGCCAACGCCGTCAGCTCGTCCCGCGGGCCTTGCACCGGCACCCGCCCGGACAGGTCCTCGGCCGACAGCCGCTGCGCGGTGGCCGAGATCGCCCGCACCGGCCGCAGCACCCGCCCGGCCACCAGCCAGCCGAGCACCGCCGCCAGCACCGTTACCACGGCCAAGGCGATCGATGCCTGGCCGAGCAGCTCGTTCAACGTGGCCTCGCCCATGTCCCGCAACGCCTGGTCGTCCGGCACCGGCAGCGGCCCGGCATCGCCGCTGATCCTGATCGACACGATCCGGTGACCGAGCCCTTCCCGCATCAGCAGGTACGTCAGGCCGGTCAGCAGGATCCCGGCGAGCAGCACCAGCCCGGTGTAGAGCAGTGCGAGCCGGGCCCGGGCGGTCACGGCGTGATCCGGTACCCGGCACCGGTCACCGTCTCGATCACCGGCGGATCATCGAGCTTGCGCCGCAACGTGCCGACCGTGATCCGCACCGCGTTGGTGAACGGGTCGGCGTGCTCGTCCCACACCTTGTCCAGCAACACCTCCGCGCTCACCACATCCCCGGCGGCGGCCAGCAACTGCTCCAGCACACCGAACTCCTTCGGCGTCAGGTGCACCGCCTGCCCGGCCCGCTCCACCGCCCGCCGCGCCGGATCCAGCACGACATCACGGGCCCGCAGCAACGGCGGCCTCGCAGGAGCGCTGCGCCTCCCCAACGCCCGCACCCGCGCCACCAGCTCGGTGAACGCGAACGGCTTGCCCAGATAGTCATCGGCACCCAACGTCAGCCCGGCCACCCGGTCCTCGACCGCACCGGACGCGGTCAGCATCAGCACCCGCGCCGCGCCCTGCTGCGCCAGCCGCCGGCACACCGTGTCCCCATGCACCACCGGCAGATCCCGGTCGAGCACCACCACGTCGTACGGCGTGATCTCGCACTTCGCCAACGCCAGCCCGCCGTCCAGCGCGATGTCGACGGCGAACCCATGCTTGCGCAGCCCGGCCGCGACATACCCGGCCAGCGGCTGTTCGTCCTCCACCAGCAGCACCCGCATCGGCCCAGCATCCCGGCCGGGACATATGGATCCGATATGTGCCGCACCGGGCGAGCAGACCATGTCCGGGTCGTCTACCTTCGCTACCAGCACATACGCTGAGCCCGACGCTCGGAGGAACTCGCCATGTCCTATGCCGTGGACTTCGTCACCGTGTCGACCGCCGGCCTGGAGTCGTCGCCGGTCGCGGCCGCGCTCGCCGGTCTGCGGGCGAACGAGGCCCGGTACTTCAAGAACAAGTACGGCCACGTCTTCACGGTCGAGCCCGCGAGCGACGCCGGGCCGGCCATCGACTGGGTGCACCGGATCCTCGAGGAGGAACGCGGCATCGTGATCGCCTCCCGCCCGCTCGAGGCGACCGAGTTCCAGGTCGAGAACATCCGGATGGCCTATGTCTTCTACGAGAGCGGCCTGTCGATCAACGTCATGTACACCCTCGACGACTCCGGGAAACGGGCGGTCGGGTTCAAGCTCTCCGACGGGATGGACGTGCCCGCGGAGCTCGCCTCGTTCAAGTTCGCCCGGCAGCGCT
>CBIMJO010000618.1:0-6236 GCA_966244135.1 uncultured Actinocrispum sp.
CGGCCGCGGCGTTGACGTTGTCGGCGACCGGCTCCTGCGACTTCGCGCTCACCGAGGAGTTGTTCGACCACGACTTCCCCGGCCATTACCGACGCCAGATCCGCAGCCTGGCTGTGTCCTTTGTGGACGAAGACGGCGCGGCCATACAGCCCAACGCCACCTTGACCCAGGTGAGCCACAAGACCGTGCTTTCCGCTGACACCAAGGCGGTCCGGCACCTGCTCGACCCGAAACAGCCGCCACCGGACACCTTGCGCGGCGACTGGCGGGCCAACCAGCAGATCGCGCTGTCGTCCGTCGGCGAGCAGGAGAACAACGGCCTGTTCGAACTGCGGTACGACGACACCCGGTATCTGCCGTTCGAGGGCACTGGTGCGGTGTCCACCTGGCACCTGCAGCTCACCGGCCGCAAACCCGCCAACCTCCGGGACGTCGTCATCACCGTCCGCTACACCGCGGAGGACGGCGGCCAGGTGTTCGCCAACGCGGTGAAGGGCATGCTCAAGCCGTACGCGACGGCCCGGTTCTTCGACGTGGCAACGGAGTTCCCCGACGAGTGGCAGGAGTTCGTCGACGGCGAGGGCACTTCTCTGACCCTGCCGTTCACGCCGGACATGTTCCCCGGCCTGGCCCGCAACGAGGTCAGCGGCGTCTACGCCCACTACAGCCTGACGAACGGCACTCCGGTCCGGCTGTCGCTGGCCGGGGCCAGGCTCACCGAGGGCAAGCTACTGTCCACATCGGACCTCCGGCTCGGCGGTGACGGCTGGACGTTCGACCTCGACGGCGACAAGACCGCACTGGCCGGGCTGGGCCTGGTGCTGACCTACCAGGCAAGCGCCGGCTGAGCCGCGGAGGACGACGATGAGCCAAGTCGCACAAAAGAAGAAGAACAAGAACAAAGCGAAGAAACGCCGCCACACCGTCGGCGGCACACCGACGCCCAAGCCCACGACGGGCAAGGCCAAACCCGACCCGGCGCCGACGCTGAACAAGGTGAAGACCGAGGCGCAGAAGCTGAAGGACGTGCTGCGCGTCCGGGCCAAACAGCTCAACGACCAGGGCAGTGACGCGCTCACGGCGGTGTTCGGCCGGGCGGACGTCACCAGCGGGCCGGTGAGCAAGGACCTGAAGTTCGACGAGACCGTCCTGCGCGGGTACGCCGATGGCATCAAGGACGACGTCGGCAGGCTCACCGCCAACAACTACGACAAGCTGAGTCCCAAGTACAAAAGAGCTTTGGACACGCTGACCACCCGGATCCAGGACAGCCAGCGGATCGCCAGGGACATCGCCGGGATGGAGGCGGTCGCCAGGTCGGTCGGCGACGGGGTGGACCTGGCCACGGACCCAATGGTGGCCAAGCTGTGGAAGGAGATCCAGGACCTGAAGGGCCAGGAGGTGCGGGACGGGATGGCCGGCCGGATCGCCGAGGTGGGGCTGCGGCTGGACATGATCAAGGACGTGCTCAGCGCCATCAACGGTGTGGACCGGGCCGTCCGGGTCGGCGAGATCCCGGACGACCTGCGGACGGCGGCCGGCCCGGACGCCGGCCAGCAGCTGAACATCCTGCACGCGATGACCAAGCTGGAGCCCGACCGCGCCAAGGTGAAGAAGATCCTGGACAACGCCGACACCAAGGCCGCCGTGCCGGAGCTGCTGAAGACCGCCAAGGCCCTGGACGCGAACCTCGACAAGGTCCTCACCGCGTGCACGAAGAAGACCAAGACCGCGGCGGAGCTGCTCGAGCTCATCAAGAGCACCAAGAAGAACGCCAAATACTTCACCAACGAGGGCGACACCATCGGCACCGAGGACGGCCGGGGCGGCCAGCGTCTCGTGGACCTGCACACCGCGACCGTGACCAAAGCGGTGGTCTGGTCGGGCCAGGAGATCGCCGAAGGCTCGGTCCCGTACGGGACCAAGGACAATCCGGTCAACTTCGCCATGGTCAAGGCACGGACCATGGCCCGGGCCCTGGTCGGTACGCAGCCGCCGCCCGCCGGGTGGCCCGGGAACCGGTTCGTCGCGGGCGGGACCTACGACAACGACGCCGTCGCGGGTTCCATGCAACTGCCGAAATACGATCACGGCACCAACAGCGCCATCACCTACCAGGAGTACGACGTCCATCCGTACACCGGCGCGGACCGCGGCCCGGAACGCGTCGTCGAAGGCTCCGATGGCAGCCGGTACTACACCAAAGACCACTACAAGAGCTTCAAGAGGATCACGTGAGCGCACTCACCGACCTGCTCGAAGTGGGTCCGCCCTTCTTCCACCTGACCGATGACGACCCGACTTCGGGCATCGCCGCGCTGTCGGACACCGCCGTGGTGCGGCGGATCCGCGGTGCGCGTTCCCGCACGGCCCCGGGGTTCTTCGACGAGATCGCGGCCGCGTACCAGTTCCCCTCCTACTTCGGGGCGAACTGGGCCGCCCTGCGTGACATGCTGGGCGACTTCAGCTGGCTGCGCGCCAAGGCGTACGTGTTCGTGATCGACTCGGCCGACGAGTTCCTCGCCGACGAGGACGACTCGGTCCTGGTCACCGGCCTGTCCGTGCTGTCCGCCTCGGCCCAGTCCGCCGGGTCGGTGCCGTTCCAGTTCGTGCTGCAGGCGGCCACCGGCGGGCGGATCGCGAACGCCTTGGCCGCCAACGGCATCTCCTTCGACACGGTCGGCTGACGCGATGAGCGAGACCACGACCAAGGCCGGGGGCAGGCCCAAGAAGAACAAGAAGCGCACCGGCGGCGGCAAGGCCCAGCAGGAGACCACGCCCCAGACCAAGAAGCCGTTGGCCAAGAAGAAGGGGACGGGCCCGGAGCCACCGAAGACCGTCCCATGGCCGGAGCGGGCCGCGAAGCTGACCGAACGCCGTGATGACGCGTTCGCCGAGGTGTACACCGATCCGAAGGATCCCCGGGCCGCGGGTGTGCGGGCGGATCTCGCGTTCGACAAGAACGTGCTGCACCAGCTGGCCGAGGCGGCGGCCGAGTCCACCGAGAAGCTGACCAAGCTCAATGTCGACCAGCGCACCAAGGAGTTCGACACCCGCGTCCGGGCACTGCGGGAGCGGGCCGAGGAGTCGCGCGGGTACGCGCAGGACCTCGACCGGCTCGAGCAGGCGGCGGGGGACATCGGCGTCGACCCCGCCACCAACCGCTATGTCAGGGACGCGTGGGACGCCCTCAAGGCCGAACTGTCCAAAAAGGACCGTAAGGGGCCGTTGGGGATGGGCCAGCTCGTCAGCGAGGTGGAGCTGCGCGTCGGCATGCTCAAGGACATCCTGACCGCGGTCAACGCCGGCCGTCCGCCCGGCCACGAGTACGCGGCGATCCCGGACGACCTGCTGGACGCGGCCGCCCGGGCCACCGCGCCGATGCAAACGCTGCTGCGGGCGGCCCGCCTGGACAATGACCCCGACATGCTGCGGGACCTGTTCAACGACACGGACGACCCCGACCAGGTCCCGGCGCTGATCCGGGAGGCCGCGCTGACCGGCCTCGACGTGGTCGACGTGGTCGACCAGTGCACTCCGTTGCCCGCGCCGGGTGACCCGCACCCGTTGGCACGGACCGATCTGGCCGCGGAGCTGATCGCCACGGTCAAGGCATCCGGCCGGCCTGCCTCGTTCTTCCTCACCGGCGAGGGCGGCCGGTGGGTCGAGCACCTGAGGTTCGCCGCCTTGGCGCATGCCCCGGTGTGGGACGGGACCACGGTCGCCGAGACCGACCTGCACTACGGCCCGGAGAACGGGCCCGCGGTGACACTCGCCTTCATCACCGCCCGGGCGGAGCAGCCGCCGCTGCCAGGACAGAACCTGCCGCCGCCCCCACCCGGGTACGACGGCCTGGGCCGGTACTGCGGCGGCCGCCCGTTCGACAACAACGGCTCCCAGCAGGGCATGATGCTGCCGCGCGTCACCACCACGGGCGCCCTCATCCACTACCGCGAGTACGACATGCGGCCGTTCCAGTTCGGCGTCGACCGGGGTGACCTCCGGGTGATCGTCGGCGACGACGGCCGCAAGTACCACACCGACGACCACTACCAGACCTTCAAACGGATCACCTGATCAGGTGCCGGTCCAGTTCGGCGCCCGCTTCTCGGCGAAGGCGCGGGCGCCTTCCTGGGCGTCGTTGGAGGAGAACACCGGCTCGATCAGGCCCGGCTGAGCCGCGAACGCGTCCTTGCTGGGGTAGTCGACGGCCATGCCGACGAGCTGCTTGGTCACGCGGACGGCGAGCGGGCCGTTGGCGGCGATGGTGCTGGCCAGCTCGTGCGCCTTGGCGAGGGCCTCGCCGGGTTCCGCGAGGATGTTCACCATGCCGTGGGCGTGCGCGGTTTCCGCGGTGATCGGGTCGCCGGTGAGGGCCAGCTGCATGGCGAGCTGGTAGGGCAGGACCTTGGGCAGGCGCAGCAGCCCGCCCGCGGCGGCGACCAGGCCGCGCTTGACCTCGGGGATGCCGAACCTGGCGTCCCGCGCGGCCACGATCAGGTCGGCGGCCAGGGCCAGCTCGAACCCACCCGCCAGCGCCCAGCCCTCGACCGCGGCGATCAGCGGTTTAGCGGGCGGGTGCTCGGTCAGGCCGCCGAACCCGCGGCCGGGTACGGTCGGGCGTTCGCCGCGGACGAAGGCCTTGAGGTCCATCCCCGCGCAGAACGTGCCGCCCGCGCCGGTGAGGATCGCGACGGTGAGGTCGTCGCGGGCGTCGAACTCGTCGACCGCCGCGGCGATGCCCTGCGCCACCGACAGGTCGACGGCGTTGCGTGCCTCCGGGCGGTTGATCGTGATGACGGCGACGCCGTCGGCGAACTCGGTGGTGACGCTGCTCACCGGTCTCCTTCCGCTGGTTGGTGTCCGGCTCCATCATGACGCTCCATCATTACCCAATGGCTGACTTGGAGTACTCGGTCGCGGACGGGATCGGCACGATCCTGCTCAACCGGCCGGCGATGAAGAACGCGTTCACCTTCGAGATGATCGACCAGTGGGCCGCGGCGCTGCAGTCCGCGCGGACCGACCCGGACGTGCGGGTCGTGGTCACCACCGGCACCGGGGACGCATTCTGCTCCGGTGTGGACCTCGCGGAGTTCGGAGAGGTCGCCTCGGGTCCGTTGGCGTTGAAGTCGGCCCTGACCGAGCGCATCCACCGGGTCGCGTATGCCTTGGAGGACTTGGACAAACCCGTTATCGCCGCCGTGAACGGGACCGCGGTCGGGGCGGGCATGGACATGGCCTTGATGTGTGACATCAGGTTGCTGTCGGAGTCCGCGCGACTGTCCGAAGGGTACATTCGCGTCGGTCTCGTTCCCGGCGACGGCGGCTGCTACTACCTGCCTCGCCTGGTGGGCATGGCCAAGGCGCTGGAACTGTTGTGGACAGGGGATTTCGTCGCCGCTGACGAGGCGCTGCGGCTGGGGCTCGCCAACCACGTGTACCCGGACGCTGAGTTCACCGAGTTGTGTCTTGCCTTCGCTCGCCGCCTTGCCGACCAGCCACCGATCAACGTCCGGATGATCAAACGCGCCGCCTACCAGTCCGCCCGCGCCGACCTGCGCACCGCGCTGGACCTGATCTCCTCGCACATGGCCGTCGTACAGACCACAGAGGACTCCGCCGAGGCCATGACGGCCTTCCGCGAACGCCGTCCGCCGCGTTTCACCGGCCGGTAATTCGGTGGAACCGGGTCCTACTGTGGCACTGTGGCGAAACTCGTTCACCTCAACGGCCCGCCAGGTATCGGCAAGTCCACGATGTCCGCGCTCTATGTGGACCGGCACATCGGTGCCCTGAACCTCGATGTGGACGCCCTGCACCGGTTCGTCGGCGGGTGGCAGGACGAGGACATCGACACGTGGCAGGCGGTGTGGCCGCTCGTGCGGGCAATGGCGGCGACCCATCTGGACGGTGGTGGCGATGTCGTTCTGCCGCAGTACTTCGGCACCATTGAGGAGATCACCGCGTTCGAGAAGCTGGCGCGTGAGCATGGGGCGGGTTTCCGCGAGGTCGTCCTGCTTGACGAGCGCGAGGCGGCGATCGAGCGGTTCGACCGACGGGCCCAGGACAACGACGACCCGTGGATCCAGTACCACCGCGGGGTTGGGGCGGCGCGCCTCGGGCGGATGCACGACGATCTGATGGAGGTCGTTCGTCAGCGTCCCGACGCGGTGGTGGTGCGCAGTGTGGTGGGCGCGGTGGAGGAGACGTACGAACTGCTGGTGGCCGCGCTG
>CBIMJO010000619.1:0-6227 GCA_966244135.1 uncultured Actinocrispum sp.
GGGCTGGCCCAGGGCCACGTCGACGATCGGCCGGGCGTGGAAGTCGGTGTTGGTGATGGTCAGGTACGGCTCGGCGAGCACGGCGCCGTCGATCTCGCCGCGCTGCATCGCCGCGGGCATGTCCGGCATCGCCATCGGCACCCACTTGATCGACGACCCGTCCAGGTTGCGGTTGCGCAGCTGGGACAGCACGCCGAGATCGGAGATGGAGCCGGTGCCGGTGACCGCGATCCGCTTGCCGGGAACGTCCTCGGCCTTCTGGATGCGGCCCTCCGGCGGCACCACCAGCTCCAGGTGCCCGGGCAGGGCGGTGTAGGCCGGGGAGACGATCTTCAGGTCGGCCTTGCCGTCGCTCTGCGCCTGGAGGATGGCCGGGTAGCTGCTGAACGCCACGTCCAGCCTGCCGCCCAGCGCGGCCACCGCGTCGGGTCCACTTTGGACGGTCACCGCCTCGACGTCGACGCCCTCCTGGGCGAAGTACCCGGCGTCCAGCGCACGGAAGAACGGCGCCACGTCGACCACCGGCAGCACACCGACCCGCAGCTTGGGCCGGCCGAGGACCGAGTCGCTGAACGCCCCGGCACCGGGCGAGGAGTCGCCCGGCAGCCGCACCAGCGCCGCGGTGACCGCCGTGAACAGCGCGACGACCACGGCGGCGATGATGAACGACTGGGTGCGCCGGTTCGTGTGCAGGAACCGGGCCACCGCGGGAGACCGTCCCCCGGCTCGGTGCCGCGGACGGCCCCGGACGGTCTCCGCGCGGTGTTTCCCCCGTACCCGGCCCGGTACGGGAGTCTCGTCGAGCAAGGCGAGCGCCACGTCCGGATCCGGCCGACGCATGGCCTCGACGACCTCGAGGATCAGCTCGGCGCGACGGCGGCGATCCATCCCCGAGGGCGGCAGCTCCGCGTCCGCGGCGTCGCGCAGTCGCGTGAACCAGGCGCCCATGGGTTCGGTGCCGGCTGTTCGCCTGTTCTCCCACCGGGACCACAACCGGTGAAACACAGTGACCACCCTTCGTTGTGCGAATGCGGGGCTAGGCCCGGCCGGGTCCACGGCCGGAGGATGTCCTGGACTTGCCGGTCCTGGACCTGCGCCGCCGGTAGCGGAGGATCTTCTCCAGCTTCTTGCGGCCGGCGTAGAGACATCTGGGGATCGACGAGGGCGCGAGCTCGAGCAGCTCGGCGATCTCGGGGTTGGTGTAGCCGAGGGCCGCCAGCACGATCGCCTTGCGTTCCGACACGGACAGGGCGTGCAGGGCGTCGAGGATCGCGTCCACGTTCACCCGGTCGTCGACGGAGCTGGAGATCCACTGCGAGACCGAGCCGACGGCGTCCTCGATCCGCTCGACCCGCTCGACCGGTGTCCGCCGCAGCTCGTCCAGCGCGAGGTGCCGGGCCGCGGTGATGGCCCAGTTCAGCGGTTTGCGCACGGTCGGCCAGTTCACCAGCAGCTTCTCCAGCACGGCGTCGGCGATCTCGTCGACGTCGATGAGGTCGCGGAACCGGTGACGCAGGTAGAACCGGACCTGTGCACGCAGGTCCGGGTAGAGGCTGACGAAGGCGGGGTCCATTCGTTCCCGGATCGGGTCACTCGGGGTGGGCGGTACGTTCAGCACGCTGGGGTCCGTTTCGTGTGCTCCGGCATGGGGCGTTCGGGGGACCGCGACTGATGGGGGTCCACACCCCGGTCGGGTCGGCCACGGATCCCCGCGCGCGGGGACCACGCCACGCCGCTCGGTTCGGACATTGACCCCACCCCCCTCCAGAGGCCTTCGCACGCGGGCACCCACTCTGAGTGCTCATCGAAGTGACGAATCCGGGGGGCGTAAATGGAAAAAGTCACCTGAAAGAACTGAGAATCCCGCGTTTGTGCGGAATCTCATCCCTTTCTGGCCAGTAACTGGCCAAACGCCAGACAGGTGTGAACAGCTGCCGGGGCTGACGCGCGATTCTTTCAGGTTTTACGAGGCACGAACCAGGCTCCACGGACCGCCGCCAACGGCAGGTCTTCAGCCTGGTCGGCCCGCGTGCGGCCGCAGCCGCGAACACGGGCGGCGCAGCGCGGCGGATCTACAAAACCCTGTGGGTCGGCAATGATTGTGGTGAGCATTCTTGCCGTGGCGAGATAGTGCCACGATCGAGGACCTGGGGGCGGACATGCGAGAAGAGGGCACGCCACGCAGTGCCCTCTTCTCGGTGTCTTTGCTACAACACTCTGCAGCTGTTCTAGAACACGTAGCAGTCGACGTACTCGGTCGTGCGGATCGAGGCCAGTGCGGCGGCAAGGCCGCTGCCGGCGTTGCGGCGCACCTGGGCGGCCTCGGTCGAGTGCGGGGTGGTCGACTTGCAGGACGTCGGCGAGCTGTGACCGGACATCAGGTAGTCACAGCGGCCGTTGCGGTTGTCCGGCAGGCCGAGGATGTGCCCCAGCTCGTGGGCGGCGATCCGCGGCGGGTAGAACCCGTCGTCGACCGCTTCCCGTCCCATGTAGACAGTGCCGCGGCCGAACCCGCCCGGATAGGTCCGGGGCCAGCCGTTGTCGGCGTAGACCTTGACCGTGGCGGTACTGCCGGTGGCCGGCTTGAGCTGGATCGTTGGCACAGCGGCATTCCACGCCGCGGCACCCTCGTCCACCGCCGCCCTGAACTCCTGGGCCTGGCTGGCGTCGTAGTAGATGGTGCGCACGGCCAGCGGGGCGGCCGTGGCCGCCGTCCCGCCGAACGCCACCAACGACGCCATCAGCCCGAGAGCCGCGACCAGTGCCCGAATGGTCTTGACCATGGGGACCTCCCTCAGATACCGGTTTGCTGACGGATCCACGACAAGTGCTGGGCGATCCCGGTGTACAGGGTCGTCGTCGCACATTCACCGTTGTTGTCACCGGGACCGTGGGTCTCGCCGACCAACGTCCAGTCGCCGCGAACGCCGGTGACCGCGGGGCCGCCGGAGTCGCCGTGACAGGCGGAGTGCGTGCGGTCGCCCGACACGCACAGGTCGTTGGCGCCGCCGCCACCGGCCCGGCACCGGCTGCTGGCCAGCACGGTCAGGTCGATCTCCTGCAGCGTCTGCGGCGTGGGACAGCTCGGCCATGCCGTGCAGCCCCAGCCCAGCAGCCGCACCGGACCACCCGGAGCGGGGTTGGCCTGGGCCATCCTGACCGGCGCCGACCGGGCCGGGGTGGCCAGGTGCATCAGCGTCAGGTCGGTGCCGGACCTGGTGATCCGGCGGTCGATCCGGCCCAGCTCACCGCCGGAGTTGCGGTTCACCGAGCCGATCCGGCCCTGGGACGCGCTGCCGCAGTGGTTCGCCGTGACGATCCACTGTGGAGCGACCAGGCTGCCGCCGCAGCCGTTGCTCAGCGCGACCATGAACGAGTACGTCTCGGAGGCGTTGTGCCCGCCGATGATGTTCGGCTGCATGCCGTCCGCCGAGGCCGGCGCGGCGACCGCACCGGCGATGGCGCACGCGCCGAACGCTGCCATAAGGAATTTGCGCATCTACTTCTCTCCGTCGTCGACGGCCGAAGCCGCCTTGCAGGGGTGACAAGGGAGTACGTGATCAGCTTCCCGGGCCGGGAGTGTTTTGGCCACCCTACAAAAGTGGGTTATCCGGGGCCGTCAAACGAAAAGGACATAACACTCGGCAATAGCGCGTTCGTTTTCCGGACAGCAATTGAGGTCACGTTTTCCGGTATCGCCGGCAAACCTGAAACGATACGGTGCGCGGCGCCCGGCTGCCAGCCGCCATCGTGGCGTGTTTCCGCACGGGACAACGGCTTTGGCCGAACCTATCGTTGGATCATGGGTGCACAGCGAACGGACGGCCACACCCTCTCGGCCGACGGGACGAGGATCGGCTGGCGGCGGCTCGGCCACGGCCCAGCCCTGGTGATCGTGCACGGTTCG
Organism: uncultured Actinocrispum sp.; assembly: GCA_966244135.1. Classification (GTDB taxonomy): domain Bacteria; phylum Actinomycetota; class Actinomycetes; order Mycobacteriales; family Pseudonocardiaceae; genus Kibdelosporangium. The sequence continues at coordinate 3,908 of CBIMJO010000619.1, forward strand.
CTCGCGACCGGCCAGGAGTGGTACCCGGTCGCCGAGGACCTCGCCGCCGACCACACCGTGTTCCTGGTCGACCGGCGCGGCCGCGGCCTCAGCGGCGACGGCCCGGACTACTGCCTGGCCGCCGAGGTCGCGGATCTGCACGCGGTATTGGCACACGTAGGCCCGGGCGCGGCCCTGCTGGGTCACTCGTACGGCGGGATCTGTGCCGCCGCAACGGCTTCAGCGGGCGCGGACATCGCGGCCCTGGTGCTCTACGAACCACCGCTGCCGGTGAACGGGCCGTGGGACGACACGGCCCTGCCCGGTATCGAGAAGGCGCTCGACGCGGGCGACACCGATCTGGCGCTGACGTCGATCCTGACGGATGCCATGGGCGCGGCCGGCTTGGCGGAGAAGCTGCGCGGGACTCCACTGTGGACGACGATGGCCGGCGTCACGCCGACGTTCGAACGGGAGTTCCGGTCCACCAACGCACTTGTCGGCAGGCTGGGCCCGTACATGACCATCCCGCACCGCACGAACCTGCTCGTCGGCTCGCAGACCATCCAGCGGTACAAGGACGCCACGACGTTCCTGCTGGGCAGCCTGCCGCACGCCCGGCTCACCGAACTGCCCGGCGAGGCCCACCACGCGCACCTCAGCAGTCCGCGCGCGGTGAGCCAGGCCGTCCGGTCACTCCTTCACTGCTTCGCGTAGTGCGCCGCGCCCCACCAGTCCACGATGACCACGTCCTCGTCCCCGACCACCCAGGCGTCGTGCCCGGACGGCAGGTTCGTCACCTGGCCGGGGGTCGCCTCGAACTCGGTGCCGTCGGCCATCCGGATCCGCAGCGTGCCGGACACGTGGTACTGGAAGTGCGGCGCCTCGCACCACTCCGTGCCCGCGATCGGTTTGACGTCGGTGGACCAGCGCCAGCCGGGCTTCAGCACGAGCCGGCCGATCTCGCCGCCGGTGAACTTCAACAGCTCGGCCCGGCCGTTACCGAAGGTCCGGACCTCGTCGGGGGTCTCGAAATCCTTGTGTTCCATGGTCACTCATCCCAAGCCTGAACGCCGATCTGACGGGTGATGCGGCCGTCCACGAGGTCGAGAACGGCCGAGCACAGCACACGGGTGCCGTCGGGGTACTGGCAGGACTCCAGGTACGCGGCGGTGTCGCCCTGCACCGCGAGCCGGTCCAGCGAGTGGGTCATGTCACGGCCGCAGACGTCCTGGACGTACTCGGCGATGGCCGCCTTGCCGCGCAGGGTCCGTGGTCTGCTCGGCGGGCTGGTCCGGTCGATGATCTGCACCTCTGCGTCGTCGGAGTAGAGCGCGAGCAGGGCGCTGGCGTCGCGTTCCTCGATGCCGCGGCGCAGCCCCTCAGCGTGGAACGGCACCGTCTCAGTTGGACTCATCGTGAATGCCTTTCATAGGACGGGTTGTTGCTGCATGAGAATGCGCTCGAAGCGTCAATCCAGCGTCAACAACACCGTCAACGCCGCCGTTGCGCTGTGACGCGCCCGCGCGGACACTGAGCGGCGATGGTCCGGATCCGGTTGTTCGGCGAGCTCGCCGTGTGGGTGGACGACTCGCCGCTGGCGCTTCCGGCCAGCCGCAAGGCCTGCGCGCTGCTCGCCTGGCTGGCCGCGCACCCCGGCGCGCACCTGCGGTCCCGGCTCGCGGCGGAGTTCTGGCCGGAGGTGCTGGACGCGAGCGCCCGGGCCAGCCTGCGCAGCGCGATCTGGACGTTGCGGACCCACCTGGGCGCGGCAGGCGACCACCTGCACACCGACCGCGACAACGTGTCGCTCATCGACGTCGAGGTGGACCTGCACGACTTCGACCGCGCCGAGCCGCTGATGGCCGAGCGCCTGAGCCGGGACGAGCTGCTGCACCGGTTCGACGCGGAATGGGTCCTCGACCTGCGTGAACGCTACGAGGACAAACGCGCGGCCCTGCTCGGCGACCTCGCCGCGCGGGCCGAGGCCGCCGGTGACCTGGACAAGGCGGCCGACTGGGCGCGGCAGCGGGCGAGCCTGCGCCCGCTCGACGAGGCCGCGGGCCGCGAGGTGATCCGCCTGCTGACCCTGACCGGCGAGCGTTCGGCCGCCATCGCCGCCTACACCCGCCTCGCCGGCCGCCTGCGGACCGAGCTGAACGTCCAGCCCGCCAGGGAGACCACCGACCTGGTGGACACGACTCCCGAAGTCTCCGGCCAGTTGGTGGGACGTGACCGGGAGATCGCCGCCCTGCTGGACGTCTGGCACCGCGCCGCCCAGGGAACGGGCGCGACCATCGCGATCAGCGGCGACGGCGGCATCGGCAAGACCCGCCTGACC
>CBIMJO010000620.1:0-6227 GCA_966244135.1 uncultured Actinocrispum sp.
GACGAGTTGTCTGTGCGGGTCAGTGATCTGGATCTGGAGGCGGAGAACGGCGTTGCGGCAGGAGAACGCGGTGCTGCGTGCGGAGAACAGCGAGTTGCGGCGCCGGGCGCCGGTGGCGTGTGCAGCCCGGTCAGCATGCTCACCGCCTGAAGCAGTTCCTCGGTGCCCCGGACAGCAACTCGAGAGCCGCACGGGTCAGATGACCCCCAGGTCGAACTCACAAGGCAGCACGGCGGAACGGACGGCGCCACGCCGAGTGTCGCAGAATTCCTCTCGAAAGGGCAGCCGCACGATTCCGAGATGCACCGCGGTCCATAGCTCCCGCCACTCAATACGCCACTCCAATGTCCGTATCCAAACCAATGAACTCCCACAACCGACAACACAACAACAGCAATAAGGAGTCAACATGGCTATCACCCTGACCAACCCCGAAGCGCTGCCAAAGGTCGACTTCTTCCGGCAGGTGGCGATCGCTACCGGGTCGAAGCTTGTGTTTATGGCCGGCCAGGTCGCCTGGGACGCCGACGGAACTCTGGTCGGCAAAGGTGACCTTGCCGCGCAGGTGGAACAGTGTTACCTCAACGTCGCCGCTGCCGTCGCCGAGGCCGGCGGCACCTTCGATAACGTCGCGAAACTAACCACCTACATTGCCGGCTGGACCTTGGACAAGATGCCCCTAGTCCAAGAAGGCCGCGCCCGCGCCTGCGCGAAACTCGGGGTCACCCTGCTCGCGCCAGGCACACTCATCGGCGTCGCCGCACTGTTCACGCCCGACCACCTCGTCGAGATCGAGGCCATCGCCGTCATCGACTGATTTGCCTAGTCCGACTGCGCCTGCCGTCCGACTGAGTGCTGCTGTCCGAGGATCGCCGTCCCCTTCACGAACACCACGAGCGGCCCGGTAGTCGCCGCACTGGTCGCCAAGTCCTGCGGCCAGGGACACCGCACGATCGCCCGTGACCTGCACCGTCCGGTCTCCACGGTGCACCGTTGGCTGCGTGCGGCCCGAGGTGATCACGTCGAGTGGCTACGGCGCGTGGGCGTGCAGCGCACCTTCGAACTCAGAGCCTGCTGACCGGTCTGCCGCCGCAGGCCACGGCGCTGGGGGACGCGCCGTACGCGCTGGCTGCCGCCGTGTGGCCTGGTGCCGCCGCTTCGCAGGGCAGGCGGAGGTGTGGACGCTATGGGTCAGTTCTGATCACAGGTATGCCGAGTTCAACGTGCCGAATAATTCCTGGTCAGCCGCAACGCGTCGGAGCGTTTATCCCGCAGGCACCGCAGAGTGCGGTCCAAGCCCTCGATCTCACCGGACGGCCCCTGGCGTTGTGCGTGCCGAAAACCGCGTCCACGTAGGTCAAGCAGCATGTCGGTACTCACGAATGACTCCGCCGAGACGGTCCTGCCGACGTATCGCGAGGTGCTCGATCTGGTCGGGTTCAAGAGCCTGAGGCAGGGCTCGCAGCGGTGATGCGGCGGTAAGCGATCGGTGGGTTCGGTGCAGGTTGTAGTGCCGTTCGTACTCGCGAAGTGCATGCCGGAGGTGGGTCTCATTCCAGATCAGCATGCGGTCCAGCAGTTCGGCGCGGAGCGTCCTCACCCAACGTTCCATGATCGCGTTCATGTGGGGCATCCGGACACCGGTCAGTACCGTCGTTACCCCGGCACCGCTGAGGATCTCGTCGATCAGCGCCGGGTACTTGGCGTCGCGGTCGCGGATGAGGAACCTGACCTGCGCGAGGTGCCCGGAGTCCTCGATGTCCATGAGCAGGTTGCGGACGGCCTGCGTCACCCAGGCATGCGTGGGGTGCGCGGTAGTGCCGAGCATGCGCACACGCCGGCCAGCGTGATGGATGGCGGTGAGGATGTACTGGCGCACGCCGGTCAGGGTGACGGTCTCGATGAAGTCCATCGCCAGGATCGCTGTGGCCTGGGATCGCAGGAAGTCGGCCCACGTGACCGTCACCCGGTGCGGGGCCGGGTCGACGCCAGCCGTCTTGAGGATCTCCCACACGGTGGAAGGAGCGAGCGAGATGCCGAGGAGGGCAAGTTCACCGTGGATGCGCCGGTAGCCCCACGAGGGGTTCTCACCTGCCAGGCGCAGGGCGAGGCGGCGGATCGAAGCGACAGTGCGCGGACGCCCTGGCCCGCGGTTCATGCTCGCGCGGGCGTGGCGGCGTTTCACCAGGTCGCGATGCCAACGCAGCACGGTGTCCGGACTGACCAGCAGCCGAAACCTACGCAGCGTTGCACGGGCCAGCGGTACGAGTAGCGCCGCGAGAAAGGCCCTGTCCTCAGGCCGCAGTCGTGGACGTTGATTGCCGAGTTGCCGTTGCAGAACGGTGAGTTGGTGGCGTAGCGCAAGGATCTCGACGTCCTTCTCACCGTCGGTCATCCGAAATAGTCGCAGCGCGGCGAAGGCGTGGGCGACGGCAAGGTAAGCGAAGCGGACCAGCACGAGCCGCGATCGTGCCCGACCCCGAACGGTCCCATCCCGATGCCCGCTGACCTGCACGGACGTATTCTCGGCACGTACACCGCCGCATACCGGACATGTTGTGTCGACCGAGAACGTCCTACGTGGGAAGGATTTCGAGGTCTCAGATTCGCACCGGGGGTAGATGTTGAAACCGAGCCAACGCCTGCGCACCCGCTGCGCCACCACCCGCAAAGGACGAGGATGCCTCAACCCCGCATAACTTCGAAGAGCCGGCAAGCATCGATGCCTCCGCGTCGGAGACATTGCTGAAGCCGTGCACTACGGCCGGCCTGGCCGTGCGCGCATTAGTGGGTAAAGGAAATGGTGCCCCACCCGGGACACCATTTCCTCGGGCGTCAGCAGTTCACGTACCGGATTCCAAAAAACGGTGGCGTCCATTTGGTGGACACCTCAAGGCACCGCCCGTTGGGCGGGTTCGACGTAATGTAGGACATGATGATCGGGACGACCACCGAGCACGCGGGCGCGAGCCAGCCCGGCGCGATCGCGTTGCACAACGCCGTGAGAGCGATCGGGCCACCGGTCGTGGCGACATCATAGATGGTCTGGGTGGTCTCCTTGCTGAACGTAAAGGAGGACTGGATCGTGATGCCGTCCGGAGCAGTGGAGGACACCTGGAGCTGATCGCCGACCGCTTGGACGGCGATCGTCCCGCCCTGGGCCTGTGGTGCGGCCTGCGCCTGCACGCTCAGCCCGAACAACGAGGCCACGACCACGGCCGCCATTCCGAGCCGCGCTGCGATTCTGTTTAACCTTGACACAAATTCCCCTTTCGCCTGGTTGATTTTGCCGAACCCGAAGAATACCGAGCGCCATTGCAGAAACGATATAAATTACCTTGCAAAAGTCTATAAACTAATGGGGCTCTTCGAACTTGACCGGGGTTCGAACTGGCCGTGATGCTGCTGGGCAGGCAGTGGCAGGGCCCGTGACTCTGTGAGTGATCATGTCTGTTGTCGAGGCAGAACGATCACAACAGAAGAGCCACGGGCATGGTCAACGATGCCCATCGACCGCATTTTGATCGTCGACATGGCGCAGGACGTTGAAGCGGGGTTCTACCCCTGGACAGTGCGTGACGAGATCCAACTGACCAACGTCCGATCTACTCCCTAGTTAGCGCTGTTGTGGGTCGCGTCGATGAGCTTGGCGGCGTCTGGATTGAGGATGCCGCGCTCGATGTAGTGCTTCTCGGTGGTCTGGATGCTGGACTGGCGCAACTGGTCGGCGATCTGGCGCGAACTCTGGCCAGCCTCGGCGAGAACGGTGGCGACGGTCTTCCTTCCAACGTGTGTCTTGAAGTCTGGGTAGCCGATTCGAAGCCGGAGGCGGCGGACGGAGCGTTGGACGTTGGACGGATGTCGCCAGCCGAGCGTGCCGGAGGGGAACACTGGTTCCATCGTGCCCGCGCCGATCGCTGCCATCGCTGGCGCACGGAGCAGTAGCAGGCTGTGCAGGAAGGCGGGAAGCGAAAGGACGCCGCGGGAGCTGGCTGTCTTGCCTTCGTTGCGCACCGACCCTTTGCCTGTCACGGCGACGATGTTTCCGTTGAAGAACACGGAGTGCGGCGGCAACTTAACGCGGTTGCCATCTGGCGCGACGACGATCTTTACCTCGTCGGTGAGGTTGAGGTCGTACCACCGCACAGCCAGGGCTTCGCCGAAACGGCAGCCAGTGCCGAACAGGAAGCGGACGAGGTCGGGTAGGTCTGCCCGCTTGGCCTTCTTGTCGGCGTCCATCTTGGTCAGGAAGTCGGCGAGTTCGTCCGCGTCGTATGCGCGTGCGGCCCGCTTGGAACCGCCCTCGATCTTGCGGACCGAGGCGACCGGGTTGACGGCCAGCACGTCGTGGTCGATGGCGACCTGCATGATCCCGGAGATGCAGGCGCGGATGCCGCGGAGGGTCTCGGCCGCGATCGTGGGATTGTCTCTGCGGATTCCGTCGAGCACGTTCTTGATCCGGCCCGCGCTGCATTCGCGAAGCAGCAGCTCGCCCATTCGAGGTGTGATGTAGTTGCGGATCCGGCCTTCGTACCGGTCGTACGTGGTGCCCGCTCGGCGTTGTCGTACGTCATCGAGGTACAGCGTGGCAGCGTGATGGACGCGCGACGAAGTCGTCAGAGTCGTGGTGTTGTTGCCAGCTCGCGCTTTCAGGTCGGCAATCAGTGCGTGGGTCGCCTTGGTCTTCGACGTGCCGGTGCGCTCCACCTGCCGGGTCTTGCCGTCAAAGTCGCGGAACTGGGCGCAGGCCTTCCACGCGCCGGGCGTAAGTCCTTCAGGCAGCGTCTTTTCCGGCCGCCAACGGCCGTCGTGGCGGTAGTAGGTCCGGATCTCGCCCCAAGACCCAAGGGGGAGTGGTGGTCGCGCCATAAGGAACCTCCCATGCCGTTAAGCATGGGTTTAGCATGGTTCCGACCGTTCTTAAGGGATTTGACGCACTCATTAGGCGGCCCTGACCTGGCCATACGGGTGCCCCCGGTGCGACTCGAACGCACACTGGACGGATTTTGAGTCCGCTGCCTCTGCCGATTGGGCTACGGGGGCTTGGCGAAGCACTTTACGCGATCAGCGCCGGGCCGCTGCGGGTGGGTGGTGTGCGGGGGATAACGCTCTTGATCGCGCCGTTGGGTGGGTGGGGCCGGTACGCTGCTGTTTCGGCTTTCGTTCGTGTGTATGCAGCACCCAACAGCGAGGAGGACCCCGGTGACCGAGGTGGCTACCGAGGCCCGTGTGCAGCGGCGCGTGCTCGTTGCGGAGGATGAGGCGCTCATCCGGCTCGATCTCGTGGAGATGCTCAGCGAGGAGGGCTACGAGGTGGCCGGCCAGGCCGCGGACGGCGAGGAGGCCGTGCGGCTGGCCAGCGAGCTCAAGCCCGACCTGGTCATCCTGGACGTGAAGATGCCCAAGATGGACGGCATCGAGGCCGCTTCCACCATTGTCGGCGAGCGGGTCGCGCCGTGTGTCATCCTCACCGCGTTCTCGCAACGGGACCTGGTCGAGCGGGCCCGCGACGCCGGTGCGATGGCCTATCTGGTCAAGCCGTTCGCCAAGCACGACCTGGTGCCCGCGATCGAGCTGGCGGTCAGCCGGTTCTCCGAGATGCAGGCGCTGGAGAACGAGGTGGCCGGGCTGACCGAGCGGCTGGAGACCCGCAAGGTGGTCGAGCGCGCCAAGGGCCTGCTGATGAGCAAGCAGTCGCTCAGCGAGCCGGAGGCGTTCCGGTGGATCCAGCGCACCGCGATGGACCGCCGCACGACCATGAAGGCGGTCGCCGAGGCGGTCGTGGAGAACCTCAGCTGACCAGCAGGAACTCCACCAGGCTGGTCTGCGGGTCGCCGTCGGCCGGATAGACCCGCACGACCATGCTCTGCGAACCGGGCAGCTGACCGGGCAGTGCCACGGTCAGCTGATACCGGCCGCCCGCGGCCGGCCCGCCCAGGTCGGTGGGCACCGAGGCGATCCGGAACCCCTCCACGAACACCTCGAATCCGCGCACCGGCATCACCTGATCGGTGAACGACGCGTCCAGGGCGATCTCGAGCACGAACGGCGACCGCACGGTCTGCCCCACCGACCCCGGGAACCCCACGGTCACCACGGGCATCGCCGGTGCCGGCGGCTTGAGCTCCGGGTCCGGCCGCCGCCCGGCGGGCCGCGCCGGCCCGGTGATCTCCACGTAGGACTCCAGCACGGCGCCGGACCCCGCGCCCCGCACCACGAGCGGGCTC
>CBIMJO010000621.1:0-6220 GCA_966244135.1 uncultured Actinocrispum sp.
CGTAGGCGTGTTTCATGGCGTGCCAGTCGATGTCGTCCAACCCCGCGAACACGTGCTAGTCCCCCATCAGCTGTAGATCCCTGCGCGGCAACGGGCTCGAGTAGACCACACTGGTGGTGACCGGCCCGAGGCCGCTGATCCGGCCGGTGATCGTCTCCAGGTGCCTCATCGACCGCGCCAGCACCTTGAGCACGAAACAGTCCTCGCCGGTGGTGTGGTGCGCCTCGATGATCTCGGGCGTCGTATCGACCAGCGCGTGGAACGGCTTGTAGTTCCCGTTCGGGTAGCGCAGCCGGACCAGCGCCATGATCGTGTAGCCGAGCCGGTCGGCGTCCACGACCGCGGTGTACCCGCGGATGATCCCAGCCTGCTCCAGCCGCCGGACCCGCTCGGTCACCGCACTGGGCGACATCGACACGGCCTTGGCCAGCTCGGCATAGCTCATCCGGCCATCCCGCTGGAGCTGCTCCAGGATGCGCCAGTCGGTCCCGTCCGGGAATTCATCGGCCATATGTAAGAAGTACCGGGGAAATCCCGGCGGCGCAAGCTCAACGCCGGTGATGTTGAGTTCCGCCATCGGCCCGGGCGACATACGGTTTTCCCATGTCAGAAGCCATCCAGTTCTTCGCCGAACGCCTTCGATTCCAGACCGACCCGTCCGACGTGTACGCCGCCCAGCAGGCCGGCACCGCGTTCGTCCTCGTCGACTCCCGCGGCGAACCCGGCTGGCGCCAAGGCCACATCCCCGGCGCCCTCCACCTGCCGACAGCGGAAATCCCGGCCCGCGCCGCCGATTTGATCAACCCGGCCACACCGGTGGTCACCTACTGCTGGGGCCCCGGCTGCAACGGCGCCACCCGGGCCGCCCTCGCGTTCGCGCGGCTGGGCTACGAGGTCAAGGAGCTGATCGGCGGCATCGAGTACTGGACCCGCGAAGGCTTCCCGGTCGAGACCGCCGTCGGCACCACCACCCAGCCCGCCGATCCCCTGACCGCCCCGCTCAACGCCATCACCTGCGACTGTTAGCTGCCGGCCGACTGAGCACCCCGAAAGTCGATCATGAAGGGTTCGCAGACCTTCCAGCCGCTCTCGTCGACCAGCGTGAACCGCCGCGGCAGCTGAGTCATGCGATAGGTGACGAACACTTCCGCGTGATCACCGTCGATGCGTTCATTGGCGAAGTCGTACTCGCCGTCCTGGAACCCCTGCAAGGCCTCCGCCTTGCCGCCATCAAGCTCGCGATCCAGTTTGTCGCACGACCACTCCTTCACCGTGGCCAGATCGCCTCGGCTGGCCGCCTTGACCCATTCCCCTGCGACATCGGTGGGTGTGCTGGAACCGACCACCAACAGCACGGTCACCACCACGGCTACGACAACGGCAACCGCCCCGCCGGCGATCCATAACGCACTTTTGCGACTCATGCAGGCGTCCCCTCCTCCAAGTGCGGGCAGCATGCCAGGTTCGCCACCGCCACCACTGGGAGTTGGTTCAATTCACCGCGGTTAGCTGATCTGGGTGACCTGCATGCCGGCGCCGCACTCGCAGCCGAACCCGTGTGAGTTGCCGCCGACACCGCCGAAGCTGCCGATGTCGATCTGTCCGACGAAGAACATCGGCTGGTCGCAGCAGCCGGGCCAGTCGGGGTACTGCCGCCATGACGGTCGTCCGCCAAGCCGGCCGACCTCACGGGAGCGGGTCCGCGGGCCGTAGCGGTCGCTGGGCCGCAGGCCCACGTTCGTCAACGGGTCGGGGATGCCTTCGTCGTTGCCGTCGCAGCGTTCGTCGCGCTCCTCGTCGAAGACGATCTTGTCGTCGCGTTTCCAGCCGCGGTAGCCGAGGATCTCCTCGTCGGCCTCGCAGTCCGAGCAGAAGCTCATGATGAACGGGTACGTGCCCTTCAGTGGGCTGTCGAGCAACGACAAGTCGACGTCAAGCACTACCGACAGCGGCATCGCGCAGTCGAGGCCGCGGGGGTCGGCCAGGATGTCGGCCGCTCGCACGTCGGTTCGCAGTCCCGGCGTCGGCTCGTGCCGGTCGGCGATGATCTGCGGCGTCCTGGTGAAACGCCGGATCGCGGGGCCGGTGGGTGGCACCGCGAGGCCGTTGTTCTCGCAGATCCACCGGACCAGCTCGTGCTCGCGGCCCAGGTCGCCCAAGTGGGTGAGGGCACGGTCGGTGTCGGCGCCGAGCAGCAGGTGCACCCGTGCGAAGGCCGGGGTGCAGGTGGTCGGCGTGTAGTGGCCGGATGGTGGGGTGGCCGCGATGCGGGCGGCGAGGTCGTCGACGGACGCATCGGACGCGCCGAGCGCGGCCCACCAGTAGTCGGGCCAGCCCTGGCTGGTCAGCTGCTCGAGTGCGTCGTCGTCGAACCGGGTCACGTGATCGGCCCACGGCCGCAGCGACTCCGGCTCCCACTCGGCCATGGCCCGCAGGTCGTAGTTGGCCTCGCCGTTCCCGGCCAGGATGAACCGGGCATAGGCCCGGCGCTGCTCGGGTGTCGCCTGGAATACGTACTCCACGTCGCCGCCAGTGGTACCGATGGCTCGGTCGTACCAGCTTTCGGTGGGATGCGGGAGAAATCTGTCAGCCGGGTTCACTCGATAGTTGTACCGGACGTCCCGATATGCGCAGCATGCGTCCTATGGGTCCACAGTGAACCTCGACCCCCTCCCGTACGTCCTTCTCAGCACAGGTTGACCGAGGTGGGGAGGGGCGGGCCATGGGGAGGAAGGCACGGGTCCTGGGGCCGGTGGTGGCGCTCGTCGTTGCCGTGGCCGCTGTGATCGTGATGCAGGTGCGCCAGCCCACCACCGTGACCGGCAGCCCGACGGGCACGACTCCGAACACGCCGTCGCCCGCGGCGGCGCTTCCGCCGAACACTGATCCTCAACCGGGCAGCACCCCGGACTGGATGCGCCCCTTGAAACCGGGCGAGAAACCGCCGCAGTTCGTGCTGTTCTCCTTTGATGGCGCCGGATCGCACGAGCACTGGCAGCGGATGCTGGACATCAGCCAGAAGTCGAACGCCACCTTCAGCGGGTTCCTCACCGGGATCTACCTGCTGTCCGCCGACCAGCGCGGCCAGTACACCGGGCCAGGGCACGCACCGGGCGCCTCCTCGGTCGGGTTCGGTGGCTCGCAGCAGGAAGTGAGCACCCGCATCGACGACCTGAACACCGCGCTGGACCGCGGAATGGAGATCGGCACGCACTACAACGGCCACTTCTGCCGTGGTTCGGAGCCGAGTGTCGGGCGGTGGGACGCCAATGCCTGGCGCCAGGAGCTGACCGAGTTCTTCACCTTCTTCGACCAGGCCACCAAACAAGGCCTGCGGGTCAGCCCGGCCAGTGTGAAAGGTGGCCGCACCCCGTGCCTCGAGGGCCGGTTCGACGTGTTGTTCCCGGTGCTGGCCGAACGCGGGATGACCTACGACTCCAGCAAGGTCTCCGACGGCCTGGCCTGGCCCCGGCAGGAGGACGGCGGGATCTGGGAGTTCCGGATGCCGATCGTGCGCGTCCCGGCGCTGAACCGGAAGGTCATCATGATGGACTACAACCTCTGGTTCTCGCTCAACCAGGCCAAAGAGGACGCCTCCCGGAAGGGCGAGTTCACCGACGTCACGCTGAACACCTACCGGGCGGCCTACAACGCGGCGCTGCAAGGCAATCGCGCGCCGATCGTGATCGGCAACCACTTCAACGACTGGGCCGGTGGCGCCTTCGCTTCGGCGGTCGAGAAGTTCATGCCCGAGGTGTGCACCAAGCCCGAAACGGTCTGCACGACCTACTCCCAGGTGATCAAGTGGATGGGGCTGCAGCCTCCCGAGGTGCTGGCGGCCTTGCAGAAGCAGCCCAACGCACAGTCCTAATGCGACCCTAATGTGATGCAGCGGCGACCAGACCGGCCGCCAGGAGAAGGCAGGCGATCACGAAGGCCCACAGGCTGTCGGCCGGCTGGATCGCCCAGGCCCACGCCGGATACTCGTTGAGCTCAACCTCGCCGGCGCACAGCAAGGCGTATCCGAGCGGGAAGATCCAGCAACGGCGCGCGCCCAGCAACCGGGCGGTCACCAGCGCGATTCCGACGAAGCCGACCAGGTCGCGCACGCTTCCCGTGATCGCGAAACCGGCGGCGGCGACCAAGGTCGTTCCCAGCACCTGTCCGGTCCGCAACGCCGGCAACAGCGTGCCGGCCGATCGTTCCACCGCGCCGAAGGGACTGACCAGTCCCGCGGCGATGACGGTCGCGGCCGCGGTGACCGGCATCAGTTCCAACAGCACCGCGGACTGGCCGCCGCTGGACGTGTACGTACGCACCACCCACCGCAGCATCGCCACCATGACGATCCCGGCCAGCGCCCAACCAACGCGACGACTGCTCGCGTACAAGCCGATCAACCGCAGTGTCATGGCATTTCCTCGAGGTTGATCGTGCCTGCGCGGACACTGGCCATGTGGGCGACCAGCCAGTCATGCAGGGCATCCGGTGTCAGCACGCCCAACCGGTCAGCGGCCGCCCGTATGGCCGCGTCCGTCGGCAGCAGTCTCGGGTCGGCCTCGGCGCCTGCCAGCCGCACCAGCGCCAGCGCGACCGCGCGCTGCGCGGGACTGGCCTGGGCCGGTGGCCGGCCGGGAGTGCCGACCAGTGCGAGGGCGACGATGTCGTTGACGACGGTGGTCTCCTCGTCCAGCGTGTCGTGCTGGATGAACACCGGCGGGATTTCCAGCACCGGCGGCGTTCCGTGGACCGTCACGTCCTGGATCAGGCTGACCGGTCCCTCCTCCACTCGGACGGGCAGGCCCGGTGTGCCCAGCAGCGGCGAAGCCAGCCGGTTGATGGCGGTGTCGAGCACGGACAGTTTGGCCGCATAGGCCGGGTGCACGCACACCGGTATCGCCCCGCCGCTACACACCGGGGTGAACGGCAGTGGCTGCTGCGCGGCCACGGAATCCAACCCTGGCACCACGATCGCGCCCTGCGCGTCGCGATGGCTCGCACCCGCGAGCCCGACCGGCACCGCCAGCAGGAGGACGCCGGCTGTGGCCACGGCCAAGCCGGCGCGGCGGCCACCGGCGTGCGCGACGATGACGCCGATCGCGGCACACAGTACGCCGACGGCGGTCGCCAGCTGGAGGATCACCAGGCCGGACCGGATCGGGAAGAACACCGACAGGTTCAGGTTGATGCTCGGGAACGCCGGGCTGAGCGCGCCGAAGAACGTAGCAGTGGCGTGGGTCGTGGTCTCCACGCCGAGCACGAGCAGACCCAGCAGTCCCATCGCGGCCAGCGGGGCGGTGAACCTGCCGGGCAGCACCCGGCCGAGAGCGAAACCGAGCGCGGCAGCGGCCAGCACCGCCATCAGGCCGTCCAGCAGCGGCAGTACGACCACGTGCCCCCAGGTGGCCTGATGTGCGGTGATGGCCACCATGACCACCGCACCGATCAGATAGCCCAGCGCCGCCCAGCACGCGGTCGCCCCGAGGGCCGCGAGACAGCGCCCGACCGCGCTGCGCGACGTGGTCGCGAGCAGGTCTGTCGCACGGCGGCGGTGTTCCCGATCGGCCGTCCAGGCCGCGACGCCGGCCGTGACCGGGCACAACGCGAACACCGTGCTCTGGATGTCGGTGCTGCGATCGGGCCACAGCGCGATCGGCGCCAGGTGGCGGGCGATGGGCGACGCGAGCCACAACGCCGCGTACACCGGCACCATGGCCAGAGCGGCGTTGCGGCGCAACTCGATCCGCAGCAGCCGGATCATGACCTGGCCTCGGCGAGCACGGCGGCGTAGCCACGTTCCAAGGGCGCGTCGCCCACCGGGAAGCCCTCGCCACGTGTGGTCAGCTCGGCGGGCGTGCCGTGGAAGACGATCTTTCCGTTGAGCATCAGCCCGACCCGGTCGCAGGCCGTGCCCACATCCTCGACCAGATGGGTGCTGACCAGGACGGTTGATGTGGCGGCGATGTCGCGCAGCAGCGTGCGGAAACCGAGGCGCTGCTCCGGGTCCAGTCCCGCGGTCGGCTCGTCGAGCAGGAGCAGGGCAGGGTCGTTGACGATCGCCTGCGCGATACCGACGCGGCGCAACATGCCACCGGACAACGACTTCAGCTTCGATCGAGCCCGGTCGCCCAGTTCGGTGCGTTCGATGGCGGTCGCGACCGCGGTCCGGACGCGAGCCGGTGGGATTTCTCGCAGCAGCGCGAAGTACTCCACGAACTCG
>CBIMJO010000622.1:0-6215 GCA_966244135.1 uncultured Actinocrispum sp.
GCGATCATCTCCTTGTCGTCGCGGACCGGGTCGGCGTCGACCGGGCGGTCGCCGAAGGAGCGGCGGGCCAGCAAGCGATACAGGTTCGGGTAGTCCTCGATCACGCTGAAGAACGCGTCCAGCGACTTGCGGATCCGCGGGACCGGCGCCTCCTCGTTGTTGATCGCCGGGATCAGCCGCTCGAACAGGATCTCGGTGCCGCGCTGGCCCAGCGCCACGAACAGGTCGGCCTTGTCGGTGAAGTGCCGGTACAGCACCGGCTTGGTCACCCCGGCGGCCTGTGCGACGTCCTCCATCGCCAGTTCGGGCCCGTGCTGGTCGAGCACCCGCAGCGCGGCCTCGACGAACTCGGCCCGCCGCGCCGCCCGGTGCTCACGCCACCGCTCGCGCCGCGCGTCCTTGACACCTTCGCCCATGGCGGAGCATGCTACCAGAGGTAACTGTTACTTCGAGTTACACATTGAGGAGGCGTTCCATGAGCCGCGCACTGAAGAGTGCAGACCGCGAGAAAACGGCCGAACGGCTGCTGAACTCCTCGGCGGACAAGTTCTACGACCCCGAGGTGGACATCGACTGGAACGCGCCCCTGGCCGAGGGGCTGCCCTACACGCCGGAACACCGGATCTCCTTGTACGGCACCGAACTCTGGGACCGGATGACGCCCGGGCAGCGCATCGACCTCGGCAGGCACGAGGTCGCCTCGGTGGCCAGCAACGGCATCTGGTTCGAGGTCCTGCTGATGCAGATGCTGCTCAAGGAGGTCTACCGGACCGACCCGACCTCCCGGCACGCCCAGTACGCGCTGACCGAGATCGCCGACGAGTGCCGGCACTCGACCATGTTCGCGCGCGCCATCGAGAAGGTCGGCGTGCCCGCGTACGGGCCGCCGAAGATCCTGCACCGGCTCGGCCGGCTGCTCCCGGTGATCGGCTACGGCCCCGCGCTGTACGGGTCGATCCTGGTCGCCGAGGAGATCCTGGACCGCATCCAGCGCGAGTCCATGGCCGACCCGCAGGTCCAGCCGCTGGTCCGGATGGTCAACCGGATCCACGTGCTCGAGGAGGCCCGGCACGTCACGTTCGCCCGCGAGGAGGTCGTGCGTGGCATGGCCAAGCTGCGCAAATGGGAGCTGCCGTACCAGCGGCTGCTGATCGCGCTGGTGTCGTACGCGATCACGCGCAGCCTGATCAACCCGCGGGTCTACTCGGCGGTGGGGCTCGACCGGGCCGAGGCGATGCGCGCGGCTGCGGGCAACCCGCACTTCCACGAGACGCTGAAATGGTCCGGCGAGCGGATCATGAAGTTCCTCGGCGAGGCCGGACTGGTCGGCGCGCCGGGAATGCGGTGGTGGAAGGCCGCGCACCTTATCTAGAACCGGCCATTCGGCAGACGTGAACCGGAACATTCTTTCGGTACCGTGAGCCGGTGATCGACTGGCTCTCGGCGTGGCTCTCGCCCATTCAGGCGATCCTGCGGCGCCGGGGCTACGAACGGTCCTATATCGGTGGCAGCAGCGCGCGGGAGATCCTGGACCACATCTTCTTCGAAGCCGGGATCTCCCTGCGTGACCTGGACCTGTATGTCATCAAACACGGCCGTTCAACGCCGGAAGATATCGCCGCCCTCTGTGCCGATCTGGAGAACCACGGCGAAAGCGGCCCGCTGCGGGAAAAGCGCCGCGCCAATCCGGCTCTGCCCGCCCCGGCCTGCTACGACTACCTGGCCGGGTACGGGGTGCACCTGTCCGCGGCGGACCGGCCGATCCTGAGCCTGAGCGTCCTGCACCACCCGGCAGATCTGAGGTTGAACGGCCTGTTCGACATGGACGCCATTTTCCTGGTCGTCCCGAACGACAAACCGTTCGGCTGGTACGCACGCCAAGTCCGCCGCGACATTACGGAGCTGGTGCTCGATCCGTACGGAGGCTATCGGGCATGGCGGGTGCACCGGCCGGAGATTGTGCACTGGGCCGAGGTGGAACGCTGTTACGCGCGAAACGCGTTCCGGATCGTGCGCAGTCTCGCCAAGGCCGGCACGCTCAAAGTCCCGGAAAACCTCGTCGTGGAATACCGGCGCCGCCGCCCCGCGGAAATCGTCATCGACGACCCGGCCGAACTGAAACGCGATTTCCGTAAAGTCCTCGCCGACCGCTACTGGGCCGAGGAACTCGCGATGGTCACCGAGCTCACCGACTTCGACTACGGCGAGCTGGTGTAGTGCGGTTCAGCACCCCGGATGAGGCCGCCGCCCACCTCGCGCCCCTGCTCGACCGACCGGTCACGCCCACTCGCACCGACCTCGCGCCGGGCATCGTGTTCCAAGCGGAACCCTTGCACGCCAACGGAAGGTTCACCAACTCCTACCGGCTGAGCTGGCACGGGCCCGCCCGCGCCCGGATCTTCGTGACCGAACCACCGGTCAGCGCGCGAGAGTTCGCCGAGCGCCACGGAAACGTCGCCACCACGACCGCGGGGTTCTTCTTCCTGGCCGACCGCTGCCGGTTCCGCCCCAGGGCGCTGAGCCTGAACCTGGCCATCCAGGACGGCCGCGTGCTGAGCCTGCCGGTGGCCGATCAGGACGCCCTGATCAGCCAGAATGGCGCGCTCACCGTCGTCAACGTGCCCGCGGGCGGCGAACTCAGCCTCGACGGCCACGCGCTGACCTGGGCCGGATCGAGGACCACGACCGAAGCCGACTGCTACACCTACGGCAACGCGAACTCCGTCATCCGGCACGAAGCCGACGAACAGACCGGCAAGATCCGCGTCTTCCAGGAAGACTCCCGGTTCACCCCGGAAACCGGGCCCGGCTGGTCAGATCTGGGCTTCCGGGACAACGAGGCCGTCGCCCAAGCGGACGGCGGAAGGCTCGACATCTTCGAGTACGACCTCGTTCTGCGCTGTCCACAAAGACTGGCGCGCATCGGCGCCCGCCTCCAGGTGCACACGATCGGCGGTCTGGTCCCGCGGAAGTCCCTGCAGGGAGCCATCTCGGTCGGCCCGGCACTGTCCTGCCCGGACGTCTACAAGCACCCGTTGAACGAGGACAGGTCGCTCGGCAGCTTCCCGTTGCTCCGAGAACGCCCGTCGACCCGGTTGGTGTTCGCCGAGACCTCCGATGGCTGGCAGCACCTCTGCCTGTTCGACGGACGCCCTGGCAGCCCGACATTCCCGGGCATCACCCTCGGCGAGACGATCTCGATGGCGCACAAGCTGGGCACGGTCACCAACGGCTGCCTGCTGGACTCCGGGCACACGAGCAAACTCAACGTGCGCCTGGAAGACACCCTGCGCAGCTTCGGCAACCGGCACTACCTGCGCTGGCCCGGCCCCCAGGACGAGCACTTCACCTGGACCCCTGACCAGGGGCGGCCGGCGGCGAGCCTGATCGCGCTGGACTAGGGGTGCTGGAGCGGGTAACCGCCACCGATGCCGCGCCACGCCAGCGTCGAGATCAGCTTCACGGCCTCGGACTTGTCGATCCGCCGGCCCCCGGCCAGCCATGACTGCGCGGTGACCTGGCTGGCGCCCACGAGACCGACGGCGAGCAGCCGGGCGCGCTCCACATCCAGGCCCGCATCGGCCGTGATGGTCGCTGTGATCGCGTCCACCCAGGCGGTCGTCGCGCGCTCGATGGTCTCCTGAACGACCGGTTCGCCGCGAATGTCCGACTGGAACACCAGCCGGAACGCCTCGCCCTCGCTGTCCACGAAGTCGAAGTACGCGCCCACCGCGGCCTGCACCCGCTGCTTGTTGTCCGTTGTGGACTCCATCGCGCCGGTGACCCGGTTGATCAGCTCGTCGGCGTGTGTCTGCAGCAGGGCCATGTACAGCTCGAGCTTCGACGGGAAGTGCTGGTACAGCACGGGTTTGCTGACGCCCGCGCGTTCGGCGATCTCGTCCATGGCCGCGGCGTGGTAGCCGTTGGCCGCGAAAACGTCCTGGGCGGCGGCGAGCAGTTGGGCGCGCCTGGCCGTACGGGGGAGGCGCGCTCCCTTGCCAGGTTGCTGCATCGTCTCCGACATTCCGCCTCCACCGTCCTGGTGCTCCGACCTCAGACCTTACTCGCCGGTACGGCAGCGTGACTGGATGGATTCCGTCCGTTTGTTCAAGTTCCTCTCAGAATCGCCATGCACACTGAACTCCATGAGCCTGACAAGTGAGCGCGCGCCGCTGACATTGGTCCCGTTCTCGGACGCGCCTCGCCCGGCGCTCGACCTGACGATCCCGCCCTGGCCGGGGGAGTACGTCGACACCGATGGGGTTCAGCTGCACATCCGCAGGACACCGGGCCCGCAGGAGGACCCCGCGGTGTTCGTCCACGGCCTCGGCGGGTCCTCGCTGAACTGGACCGACCTGGCCGCCCAGCTGTCCGGGCACGCCGCCGGCGTGGCCATCGACCTGCCCGGTGCCGGGTACACCGAGCCGCCCAAGGACTACGTCTTCGACCTGAACACGCACGCCGATGTGACCGCGGAATTCATCCGGAGCATGGGCAGACCCGTGCACCTGTTCGGCAACTCGATGGGCGGCGCGGTCTCGATGATCGTGGCCGCCAAGTACCCGGAGCTGGTGCGCACGCTCACACTCGTCTCGCCCGCGGTCCCCGACCTGCGGCCCTACCCGACGCGCATGTCCGACCCGCGCATCCCGTTCGCGATGATGCCGTTCATCGGTCCCCGGTACCGCGCCCAGCTGGCCGCGCTCACCCCGATGCAGCGCGCCGAGCAGCTGGTCCGGCTGTGTTTCGCCGATCCGGCGATGGTTCCGGCGCACCGGATGCACGAGACCGCGGCCGAGTTCGAGGCCCGCGCCAAGATCGCCTGGGCCGGGCCCGCGCTGATGCGGACCACGCTCGCGCTGTTCCGCGCCTGGCTGGTGCCGCCGTCCCGGTCGCTGTGGCGGATCGTCCCCAAGATCACCGCGCCGACCCTCGTGGTGTGGGGCGCGCAGGACAAGCTGGTCACTGTGCGTAAGGCGCCGCGGACCGCGCGGCTGCTGCCCAAGGGCCGGCTGCTGGTGCTGCCGCGGACCGGTCACGTCGCCCAGATCGAACGTCCGGAGACGGTTGCCCGCGCTGTGCTGGGCATGTGGGAGGCGGTTGCGGCCGGCCGTTGGTGAGTCCCAGGCGCGTTGTCAAGGTGTCTGGTGAGTCGCGCGGTCGTTACCGGAGAGTGATGTGGCAATCTTTAGCCCGTGAGCCGGATGACGTCAGGAGGACCCGCCACGCCGCCGCCCAAGTCACGCTCCGGTGCATCGCGTGCGGCGAACAAGGGTCCCCAAGGGCGTCGCGACGGCGATGAGCGGTACAAGCGCGGATCGCGGCGCACGAGCGGCGAGCCGTTGGCGGCCGCGTGGAACCCGGCGGCGGACGACGCCCCGGAGTCCGTGCGGGTCCGCCCGGTACGCCGGCGCAGCATCCTGTCCGTGTACGGCTGGCGGCTGTACGCGATCCCGGTCCTGCTGGTGATCACCGCCCTCGTGGTGTGGGACACGTCCAAGAAACCGGCTCCCGACGTGCAGAACGCCAGCTCCCCGCAGAACGCCGCGGTGAGTGACGGCGGCCCTGGCAACGCGGGACCGGAAGCCACCGAGAAGGCCGCGATCCCGCCGGACCTGAAGGTCGCCACGGCCGAGCTGCCGAACGGCTCGAACTTCACCCAGGCGGGCAGCGGCAACTTCCGGGTCCTGCCGGGCAACGGCCCCAAGGTCGGCCAGGGCACCCAGCGGACCTACAAGTACACGATCGAGATCGAGGAAGGCATCACCGCGGCCGAGGTCGGCGGCGGTGACGACGCATTCGCCGGGCTGGTCGACAACGTGCTCAGCAACGCCTCACAGGGCTGGATCAGCGACCCCCGGATCGCCGTGCAGCGCGTCTCGGCCAACCCGGACATGCGGATCTCGCTGACCACCCCGCAGACCACGCACAAGCTGTGCGGCCTGAACATCCCCTACGAGTCGTCCTGCCGGCTGGCCGGCAGGGACGGCCGCGTGGTGATCAACCTGGCCCGCTGGGTGCGGGGCGCGGTGGCGGTCGCGGGCGACATGACGACCTACCGGATCTACGCCATCAACCATGAGGTTGGTCACGCGTTCGGCAACGGCCACCAGGCCTGCGGGACCGACGGCGCGCTGGCCCCGGTGATGATGCAGCAGACCTTCGGCGTGTCGAACGACTTGGTGGCCAAGCTGAACGACGCGGTTCCCGGCAGC
>CBIMJO010000623.1:0-6206 GCA_966244135.1 uncultured Actinocrispum sp.
CGGGGTCACCCCGGCTCCCCCTCTTGGCGGCCTGCCGCGCGGCGAGCGCATCTTTTCCCGGAGTCAGGACTCCGCGCGAAGACGAGCCAGGGCGGTGTCGAGGTCTGCGGGGTAGTCACTGCTGAACTCAACCCAGCGCCCATCGGCGGGATGTTCAAACCCGAGGGCGCGAGCATGCAGCCATTGACGAGTAATCCCCAACCGCTTGGCCAGCGTGGGATCAGCCCCATACGTGAGGTCGCCAACACAAGGGTGATGCAGCGCCGAGAAGTGCACGCGAATCTGATGCGTCCGCCCGGTCTCGAGTTTCACCTCAACGAGTGACGCCGCCCGAAACATCTCCAGCACCTCATAGTGCGTGACACTAGGCCGCCCCGAAGCCACCACAGCGAACTTGTAGTCATGCTTCGGATGCCGGTCAATAGGCGCGTCGATGGTGCCCGAGCTCGGGTCCGGGTGCCCCTGCACCACCGCGTGGTAGATCTTCTCGACGGTCCGTTCCTTGAACGCGCGCTTCAGCACGGTGTACGCGTGCTCGCTCTTGGCCACGACCATCACGCCCGTCGTGCCCACGTCCAGCCGGTGCACGACACCCTGACGCTCGGCAGCGCCCGAAGTGGACACTCGCACACCCGCGGCCGCCAGCCCCCCGATCACGGTCGGCCCGGTCCAGCCCGGGCTGGGGTGAGCAGCGACACCGACGGGCTTGTCGACCACGACGATGTCATCGTCCTCGAAGATGATCCGGAGCCCCTCGACGGGGACGGGGATCAGCTCGACCGGCCGGTCCGGCGCCGGAAGCGTGACCTCCAGCCAGGATCCGGCGATCAGCCGGTCGGACTTGCCGACGGGACGGCCATCGACGACGACATCCCCGGCCTCGGCGATGGCCGCGACGACGGTCCGGGACAGGCCGAGCAGCTTGGACAGGCCGGCGTCGACGCGCATCCCGTCCAGCCCGTCGGGCACCGGGAGGGTTCGCTGGTCACTCACTGGACGCGGCCTCCCGCTTCTTGTCCCGCGACCGGCGCCCGTCGTACTCGTAGCCGAGCAGCGAGAGCAGCACGATCAGGATCCCGCCGACCACGATCGCGGAGTCGGCGGCGTTGAACACCGGCCAGACCTGCCCGTTCGGCGCGAACAGCGACACGAAGTCGATCACGTGCCCGCGCAGCGGCCCAGGCGCGCGGAAGAACCGGTCGGTGAGGTTTCCCAGCGCCCCGGCGAGCACCAGGCCCAGGCTCAGCGCCCAGCCGGTCGAGCGCAGCCGCGGCAGGATCCAGATGATCGCCACCACCACCCCGATCGCGACCAGCGCGAGCACCCAGGTCATCCCGGTCGCGATGGAGAACGCGGCCCCGGGGTTGCGCACGATCTGCAGGTAGACCAGCCCGCCGAGGACCCGCGCCGGCTCCTGCCCCTCCAACTGGGACAGCGCCAGCACCTTGGTGCCCAGGTCCAGGGCGTACACCACGACTGCCGTCACGATCAGGACCAGCGCCCTGCGTGGCGGCTCGGTCACCTCCGGCGTGCTCTCGGTACTCACCAGGCCCATTGTCCACGGCCGCCCTGGACAGCACGCACACCCCGGTCATTGATCGCCGGGAACGATCAGAACACGGCCTCACCAGCATCATGGCGACTTCGCGCCACGGGCGGACGGGCAGGTCCAGGGCTAGTGTCGGCGGTCGAGGACAGCCTTTTCCCGAAAGGACCCACCATGCCAAGCCTCAAGGTCGGCGACGACAACGGCACCCCCGTTGAGATCTACTACGAGGACCACGGATCCGGCCGGCCCGTCGTGCTTGTCCACGGCTGGCCGCTGTCCGGCCGGTCGTGGGAGAAGCAGGTACCCGCGCTGGTCGACGACGGCTACCGGGTCATCACCTACGACCGCCGCGGCTTCGGCTGGTCGTCGCAGCCGTTCGGCGGCTACGACTACGACACGTTCGCGGCCGACCTGCACGTCCTGCTGGAGACGCTCGACCTGACCGACGTGACGCTGGTCGGGTTCTCGATGGGCGGCGGCGAGGTGGCCCGCTACCTCGGCCGGTACGGCGCCGACCGGATCTCCAAGGCGGTGTTCGCCGCCGCGGTGCCGCCGTTCCTGCGCATCACCGACGACAACCCGGACGGCGGCATCGACCAGGCCACGCTGACCGCGTTCCACGAGGGCATCCGCGGCGACCGGGTCGCGTTCGTCGACCAGTTCGTCACGAACTTCTTCGCGGTGGGCGACCGCAAGGACCTCGTCAGCGAGGCGACCCGCCAGTACAATGTGGACATCGCGAAGTTCGCGTCCCCCAAGGGAACCCTGGACTGCACCACCGCGTTCACGAACACCGACTTCCGCGACGACCTGGCCAAGTTCACCATTCCGACGCTGGTCATCCACGGTGACTCGGACGCGATCGTGCCGGTCGAGGTCAGCGGGAAGCGCACCGCCGAGGCGATCCCGGACAGCAAGCTGGTGATCGTTCCCGAGGCGCCGCATGGGCTGAACGTGACGCACGCCGAGGTGTTCAACGCGGAACTGCTGGCGTTCCTGCGGTCCTAGTAGTACGGGTACGGCGCCGGGGCCTGCGCCACGCCGGGCTGCCGCATCGCCTGTTTGGTCAACGGAAGCAGCGTCATCACCTCCGCGACCAGCCAGAGCAGCAGCGACAGCACCAACGGCGCGGCGTAGTCCCCGC
Source organism: uncultured Actinocrispum sp. (assembly GCA_966244135.1). Classification (GTDB taxonomy): domain Bacteria; phylum Actinomycetota; class Actinomycetes; order Mycobacteriales; family Pseudonocardiaceae; genus Kibdelosporangium. The sequence continues at coordinate 2,694 of CBIMJO010000623.1, forward strand.
CGCCGTCGGCCACCAGCTTGATCAGGGCGTAGACGAAGTACAGCACCACGATCCCGCCCACGACCCCCAGCAGCACGCGGGCGAGCCACAGCCGGAACGCCCGCAGCAGCGCCAGCAGCGCGGTCACTCCCATGATGATCATGCTCACCGTGATGGCGAAGTCCACGTTGCCGGTGATGTCCCTGCTGAACGCCATGCCGGGCACGGAGACCAGCACGTTGACGTTCCTGGTCCGGCCGTCCCAGGAGATCAGCGCGACCACGAGGGTCAGCACCGAGCACATCCCGAACAGGATCGCCGACGCGTACGCCATGGCGTTGCTGGGTTTGGCCGGGAACTGCTGCTGTGGGTAGTACATGTCCAGCAGTATCGACGATCAGGCGCCCGCGTACGTGCCGAACGTCCAGACATTCCCCTCGGAGTCGGCGATCCCCACGTTGCGAGCGCCATATTCGGCGTCGTACGGCGCCAGAACGATGTTCGCCCCGGCCTGCAGGGCGCGTTCGTACACGGCGTCAGGGTCCTTTGTGTACACACAGATCCACTGCGTGCCTGGAACGGGTTGCGGCCAGTCGGGATGCCCCTTGCCGGACCCGTACATCACGCCGCCGCCCTCCGGCCACTTCACCTCGGCGTGCGCGATCGCGTCACCGTCGCGGACGGTGAGGGTCTCGGTGAACCCGAAGACCTCGGTGAGGAACACCCGGGCCTGCTCGGCGTCCCGGTAGATCACGCACGGCCACACACCTGGAGTGTCGTTGTCGCTCATGGGGATCACTCTGTCCCCTCAGGACGGGTGATGTCTTGGAGAAACGGGAGCTCCTCGCGGACCCACTCGGTGGGCGTGCAGCCGGCCAGCGCGCGCCACTCGTTGCTCAGGTGCGCCTGGTCGTAGTACCCGGCCCGGGCGGCGACGTCGGCCAGGGTGTGCCCGGCGCGCAGCAGGTCGCGGCCGCGTTCGAACCGGATCAGCCGGGACACCTGTTTGGGGCCGAGTCCGACCTCACCGGCGAACTTCTCGGTGAAGTGGCGGCGGCTCCAGCCGACCTCACCGGCGAGTTCGGTCACCGGGGTGACGCCCTGGGTCCGGACCATCCGGTGCCAGGCCCACTGGACCTCGCTGAGCAGCGTGACGGGCTTGAGGGCCTGGGTGAGGACGTCGTCGAGCAGGTCGAACCGCTCGGCCCAGGTGTTCTTCTCCCTGAGCCGGTCCGTGAGGGTCTTTGCCCAGGTCACGGGCAGGTCGCTGAGTTCGATGACGTCCGCGGCGAGCTCTTTGGCGGGGACGCCGAGCAGGGCACGGGCGCCGAGCGGGTTCAGGTCGAGCTGGAGCCCTCGCTGATAGCGGTCCTGTTCGATCAACGCGGGGGCCATGTGCAGCCCACCCACCACAGCCTGCAGCGGGGGCCCGTCGACCATCCGGATGGGTGACGCCAGGCTGACGATGAACGTGATCGACCGCCCAGGCAGCCCCCGATGCACCGGCAGAGTGACATTGTCCTGCGTATACCCCACATACCTCCGCACATACGCGCGCAGCGCGGGATGCGCCGCCCGCGCCGCCCAGTCAAGCCCCGGCTGGTCCATACCCCGACACTAGGCTCACACCATGGCCTGGGACAGCACATGGCTCGCCGCGATGAACGTGATCACCCACGCCCAGAAGGTCTTCGCCCCCGACAAACACCCACCCAGCGACCTGATCCCGCTGGTCGAGCCGCTGATCACCCTCCGCAAAGCCCTCCAGTCCCAGGACCTGGTTGAAGTCCGCCGAGCATCAGCGCTGTTGGTGGCCGACGACGCCCCTATCACCTGGGCGTGTTCGGGTCCCCAGTCCAAGGAGATCCACGAGTTCGGCTTCATGCTCGCCTACCTCGCCAAGGTCCTGGCCGCCGGCCAAAGCCAGTCGGCGGATCCCGGTTCGGGCGGCGGCGGATGAGGTCCCTGCATCAAGGTCTGCGGCAGCATGTTTGACCTGCAGGATTACGTGCGTCGGGAGACGCGGGTGTGAAGGTGTGTCTGGGGTGACCGATTCCTTTTCGGCCTGCCGGAGGTCTGGATGGGTATGACGGTGGAGTTCGAGGGGTTTCGGCGGGAGTTGACGGCGCACTGTTACCGGATGGTGGGGTCCGTTGATGAGGCCGAGGATTTGGTGCAGGAGACGTATCTGCGGGCGTGGAAGGGGGTTGGTGGGTTTCGCGGGGAGGCGTCGATGAGGGTGTGGTTGTATCGGATTGCGACGAATGTCTGTTTGACGGCTTTGCGGGGGCGCGGACGGCGGGCAGTGCCGTCGGGGTTGGCGGCGGCCAGCACGGACCCGTATGGGGAGCCGGTGATCGCCGAGGACGCGCTGTGGGTTCAGCCCGTGCCCGATGAGCTGGTGACGGATCCGGCGTCGATCGTGGCGGACCGGGAAAGCCTGCGGCTGGCGCTGATCGCGAGCCTGCAGTACCTCCCCGCGCGGCAACGGGCCGTGCTGATCCTGCGCGAGGTCCTGGCGTTCTCGGCCCAGGAGACCGCGGAAATGCTCGACACCAGCGTGACCGCCGTCAAAAGCATGCTCCAACGCGCCCGCGCCACCCTGGAGAAGGTCGAACCGGCCCACCTCGAAGAACCCACCGAGCCAGACCAGAAAAGGCTGCTCGGCCAGTACATCGCCGCCTTCGAGACGTCAGACCTCAGCATCCTCGAACGCGTCCTGCGCAAGGACGCCAGCCTCGAGATGATCGGCTCCACCACCTGGTTCGCCGGCAACGACACCTGCCTGCCTTACCTGGCAACGGTTCTCGGCGCCCCCGGCGACTGGCGCATGACCCCCATCCACGCCAACGGCCAACCCGCGGTCAAGACCTACTACCAGGGCGAACCCTTCGGCGTCGCCCTCCTCACCCTGGCCGGCACCGGCATCAAGAGCATCACCGTGTTCGCCGACCCCGCCCTGATGAGCCGTTTTCCCTAGAACTGAAGGAAAGTGGGGAACTCCCGGGTGTCGTCCACAGGGGTGTAGCGGCCGTCGACGAGGTGGTAGCGGAGGGCGGGGCCGTGGGTGACCAAGGTGCGCAAGGCGTTGATGAGCCGGTCAACGTGCTCGGGAGTGCTGCCAAGGCCAAGGCTCGCGCGAAGTGCGCGCTGCTCGGTGGAACCGGCCTTCGACAACAACCGGCGCGTGGCGATGTGCGCGCAGAAGGCGCCGTCGCGCACGCCGATTCCGTACTCGGCCGACAAAGCCGCGGCGATCAGGCCCGCGTCCTGGCCCGCGATCGTGAAGCTGACGACACCTACCCGAGGCCCGTCGAACAGGGAAAGCTCAGCCAGGCCAGGGATTGTGCGCAGCCCCGCCCGCAAACGCTCCAGCAAGGCCACTTCGTGCGCCTCGATGTCGTCCCAACACGAGGACAGCACCTTGCACGCCGCCGCAAGCGCATGCACGCCAACGACATTCGGCGACCCGGCCTCGTGCCGCTCGGGAACCGCCGTCCACGCAACACCCAGCTGGTCCGACACCAGCTTGGT
>CBIMJO010000624.1:0-6198 GCA_966244135.1 uncultured Actinocrispum sp.
GTGGATGTGCAGCGCGGGGTCGTGGGCCAGGCAGTGCAGGTAGCCGCCGTAGAGCCCTGGGTAGTCCTTGCCGCTGGCCACGATCTGGCCGTCCGCCCACGGGCCGGTCAGCTCAGGCGCGGACCTCAGCACGATCGCCGCCCTGGCCTCGTCCAGGTGCAGCGCGAGCCAACGGCCGAAATGGTTGTTGTACGCCAGCGACATCTCGCCGACCGGCCCGGTCATCACCGGAGTCGCCCGGTATGGGTCGCCCTTGATCCACTCACCCGCCGCCCAGTACTCGTAGGCGGGTGGGTCCAGAACGTCGAACCGGCGGCATCTGCCCAGGTAGGCGTGGTCGAAGCGGCCGTTTGTCGTACCCATGAGGTACACATAGTCGTCGGCTTGAGCGAACGCGCAGATCTGGAAGGGGTGATCGCCTTTGGGTGAGTTAGGCCAGCGCGCGCCCGGCGGTTTGCCCCAGGTCTTTCCGCCGTCGGCGGATACAGCGATGCCCGCGTAGTTCGTGTCCCACCGGCCCGCCGGACCCCACTTCCGCACGGACATGTAATGCAGGTAGTTGTAGCCGCCCACGGCGATGCCCGAGTTCGGGATCACGGTGTTCTCGTCCGCACCGCGGTCCCGTTCGAGGATCTGGGCCGCCATGCCGTCCGCGCGCGGGACAACTGAATCAAGGCGCAGCCCGGACTCCAGGTCCTTGCTGGTGGACACCGCGAGGGCGTTGCACCGCCAGTCCGAGCCACGCGGCGGCCCGGCGCCGAACCCGCCCCAGCCGGCGCCGTAGGGGTCCCCGAAGGCACCGCGCTGTGGGCCCTGCCCGTTGTCCCAGAGGATGCCGAGGTCGGTCGCGTGGATGCCGAACCGGCGGGTGACCGCGCCGGTCACCGGTGCGATCTCGCGCGTGCCCAGCACCCGGATCATGAGGCCAAGCTACGTCGCCTGCCGCCGTCGCGCATGCGCGGCCGGCTGCGCGGACCACTGCAGGAGGAAGCGCAGGGCCTCCTCGTCCGCGGAGCCAGGCGCGGCGGTGTAGGCGACCAGCAGCTGGTCGGGCTGGGTGTCGACGGTGAACTGCTGCACATCGAGGGTCAGCGTGCCCGCGACCGGGTGGTGATAGGTCTTGGCGAGCTGCCGCGGGCCACGGACGCGGTGGTCGGCCCACCACGCCCGGAAGTCGGCGTCCCGCACGCTCAGCTCGCCCACGAGCGCGGCCAGCGACTGGTCGCGCGGATGCTGCCCGGCCTCCATCCGCAGCACCGCGACGCACTCCCGCGCGGCCCGGGGCCAGTCCGCGTACAACCTCCGGAACGTCTCGTCCAGGAACGTCAGCCGGATCAGGTTGCGATGTGCCACGGGCAGAACGCCGAAGTCGGTCAGCAGAGCCGCGGCCCCGCGGTTCCACGCGAGCACATCCATCCGGCGGTGCAGCACCATCGCGGGGATATCAACCATGCCATCAAGCAGCTGCCGCAACTGCGGATGAACCTCCGGCCGACCAGCCGGCTGCCGCTCAGGCGCGACATCCGCCAACGTGAACAGATACGCACGCTCATCCGCGGCGAGCTGCAAGGCATCCGCGAGCGCATCCAGCACCGACCGCGACACCCGCTGGGTCCGCCCCTGCTCCAACCGCACGATGTAATCGACACTCACATGTGCGAGCTGCGCCAACTCCTCCCGCCGCAACCCCGGCACCCGCCGAACCCGCCCATCAACGGACAGCCCAACCTCCCCAGGCTCCAGCGCACCCCGCCGCCCCCGCAAGAAGTCGCCGAGCTCAGTAGAACGCATACCCGAAGTCTCCACCGACCCAAGACAACGTGCCTGGTACCAGCTTGCATAGGCACGCAGCCGCCCACATAGGCCCCGCCGCCGGGCCGAGCGGTCACGCGACCCGCGATTCTGCCTCGCCTACGAAAGCCTTCCGCGACAGCAAGCCGTCGACCGGTCGCGGAGATCGGTGCGCGATTGGATCAGGGTGCGCGCCCCGCCGCTCTTCGGGCCGCGCAGGGCGGCGCGACGAAGGTCGACGTCCTGCGCGGCGATGCCGTCGACAGAGCCGACAGGCTGGTGGCCCACCGGCCGAACTGATCGAGCACGCACCGCACTGCGGGGTGACCGTGCTTGATCTCGGGCGCCGTTCATTCGCTCACGGTGATCGTTTGGCGGTGGCGAACTGTCGGCCGTCGCCGATGCGGCGCAGATAAGTTCGCCGCGACACGGCACAGACGCATCCGACCCCACACGGTGCAGACGCGCCCGTCGCCACACGACACAGACTCATCCGCTCCGCCTCATCCGCTCCGCCCCGCGCGGCAAAGGTGCTCCCATCGCCATGCGATGCACAAACGCCTGTCACCGCGCGACACAGATGCATCCGCCCCGCGCGCTGCAGACCCGCACGCCGCGACGCGACGCAGATGCACCCGACCCTGTGCCGCCCAGGTGCGCCCGTGGCGGCGCGGCGCTGTGCATCCGCCCCGGCGCGGCACAGTTGCGCCCGTAGCGACGTCGACGCACCCAACCCTGCGCCGCGCACGTGCGCCCATCGCCACGCGACACAGACTCATCCGCCCTGCGCGGCAAAGGTGCGCCCATTGCCATCCGACGCACACACGCCTGTCGCTATGCGACGTCGAGGCATCCGCCCCTGCGCGGCGCAGGTATGCCCTTCGCCCCGCGACGCAGACACCCCCTCGCCGCGCCACGCAGATGCGTCAGCTGCCCGGAGGCCTAGATATGTCGGCGCGGCTCGGGTGCATCCGCCGCGGCGTGTCACTGCCTGGTGAGGTGGGTGGGCGGGCGGCGATGCTGGCGTTGTAGAGGTCTTTTTTGCTCATGCCGGCTGCTTCGGCTACTTCGGCTACTACGGTTTTCAGGCGTTCGCCTGCGTCTACTCGGGCTTGGACCTGTTCGATCAGGGCGGGGATGTCTGTTGCCGTTGCTGTTCGGGGCGGGGCGGGGGCTAGGACGACGGTGATCTCGCCGCGGGCGCCGTCCGTGGCCCAGTCGGCGAGTTCGCGCAAGGTTCCGCGGCGGACTTCCTCGTAGGTCTTGGTGAGTTCGCGGCAGACGGCGGCTTGGCGGTCGTCACCGAGGACTTCGGCTGCGTCTGCCAACGTTGTCGCGAGGCGGTGCGGGGATTCGAAGAACACGACCGTGCGTGGTTCGGACATCAGCGTGGTCAGCCAGCGGTTGCGTTCGCCCGGTTTTCTGGGCGCGAAGCCTTCGAAGCAGAACCGGTCGCTGGGGAGTCCGGACACCGCGAGGGCTGTTGTCACCGCGGATGGCCCAGGGAGGCACGTAACGGTCAAATCCTCCGCGATGCACGCCGCGACAATGCGATACCCCGGGTCCGACACGCTCGGCATGCCCGCGTCAGTGACCAGCAGCACTGTCTCGCCGTCGGCGATCGACGCCACGAGTGCGGGGATGCGGCTGTTCTCCACCGCGTCGTAGAAGCTCACGACACGCCCGTGTGGCGTCACGCCGAGCGCAGCCGACAGCGCGCGCATCCGCCGGGTGTCCTCCGCGGCGATGACATCCGCGCTGGTCAGGGCCTCAATCAGGCGGGGTGAGGCGTCCCGGGCATCGCCGAGCGGGGTGGCGGCGAGGACCAGTCGACCCGAACCGGATACGGGGTTCACATCGCTCACCCTACGATCGGGCGCGTGACAGCCCTCGTGACCCGCCAGCCGGACGACCAAGTGGAGGAGGCCGCCCAGGTGTCCGCACCGGGTCCCGACCCGGCGGAGAGCGTGCTGGGCCGGCCGATGCCGGCCGACCGGCTGCGCGGGTGGGTGACCGCCGGGGTGATCGCGCTGATCGGCGGGATCATCCGGTTGCAGAACCTCGGGTTCCCGACCCACGACGGCACCCCGGTGTTCGACGAGAAGCACTACACCCCGCAGGCGTGGCAGATGCTGCGCAACGGGTTCTACGAGGACAACCCCGGCTACGAGCTCACCGTGCACCCGCCGCTGGGCAAGCAGCTCATCGCGTTCGGCGAGTACCTGTTCGGCTACAACGGCTGGGGCTGGCGGTTCGCCTCTGCGGTGCTCGGCACGCTGATGATCCTGATGATCGTGCGGATCGCGCGGCGGCTGACCCGGTCCACCCTGCTCGGCGCGATCGCGGGCATCCTGCTGATCTGCGACGGCGTGCTGCACCTGATGAGCCGCACCGGGATGCTCGACATCTTCATCGCCTTCTTCGTCCTGGCCGCGTTCGGCTGCATGCTGCTCGACCGGGACCAGATGCGCCAACGCCTGGCGATCACCGTCCGCGAAGGCTGGGTCAACGACTCGATCTACGGGCCGCGCCTCGGGTTCCGCTGGTGGCGGCTGGCCTGCGGGGTGTGCCTCGGCCTGGCGACCGCCTCGAAGTGGGGCGGCCTGTACTGGATCGCCGGATTCGGGCTGCTCACGGTCATCTGGGACGCCACCGCCCGCCGCTCCGCCGGGGTCCGCCACCCGTGGCTGGGCATGCTGTGGCGCGACCTGCTGCCCGCGCTGTGGGCATTGCTGATCATCCCGCTCCTGGTCTACCTGGGCACGTGGTGGGCGTGGTTCGGCAGCGAGACGGGCGTCGACCGGCACCTGGTGACGACGTGGTGGGGTCCGTTCGGCCCGGCCCTGCGCTCGCTCTGGACGTACTCCGGCAACGTGCTGAACTTCCACGAGCACCTGGTCACCAAACCCGGCGAGCAGCACCCGTGGGAATCCAAGCCCTGGACGTGGCCCATGGGTCTGCGCCCGATGCTCTACTACTGGGACAGCACCACCACCGGCTGCGGCGAGGCTCAGTGCGTCAGCGCCACGATGCTCATCGGCACGCCCGCGATGTGGTGGCTGGCCCTGCCGATGCTCGCATGGGGATTCTGGCGGGTCATCGCCCGCCAGGACTGGCGGTACGCCGCCGTGCTGGTCGCCTACCTCGCCGGGCTGCTGCCGTGGTTCCTCAACCTCGACCGGCAGATGTACTTCTTCTACATGACTCCGGTCTCCGCCTTCCTGGTGCTGGGACTCGTCCTGCCACTGGGTCAGATCCTCGGCAAGGCCAAGGACGGGTACGAACGAAGAGGAACCGGCCTGCTCGTCGTCGCCCTCTACGTGGGCCTGGTCGTGGCCAACTTCATCTGGCTGTGGCCGCTGCTGAACGGCGACTCGATCACCAACGCCCGCTGGCAGGCCGAACTCTGGCTCCCCTCCTGGCGCTGACGCCGTCGGTCATCCGACGCGGTGCTTGTCGGCGTCGGTCTGGATCTTGTTGATGTAGGCCTTCCACCAGTCCTGGTCGCCGGCTTCGTCGTGGTCCTTCCCGCCGCGGCCGTCGATCATCTCCCGGACGATGTCGGCGTGCCCGGCGTGGTGGGCGGTCTCGGCGACGACACGCACCAGCAACGAGCCGAAGGTCGTGTGCCGCTTCTCCGGCGACCACCACTGGACCTCAGCCGGGGCGTCCAGGGGTAACTCGGCGATCGACTTGTCCGAGTACTGCCAGACCTCCTTGTACAGGCCGACGATGTACTCACGGCTCTGGTCGGCGGTCGCCCACATGTCCGCGCTGTCCCACACCGAGTCGTCCTCGACCCACGGCAGCCGTACCGGCGCCGGACTGCCGACGGACTGGCACAGGTACCCCGACTCGACTCCGGTGACGTGCTTGACCAGGCCGAGCAGGTTCGTGCCGGACGGCGTCATCGGCCTGCGGATGTCGTACTCGCTCAGGCCGTCGAGAGACTTCAGCAGGTTGTCGCGTGCCTCCTGCAAATACCGGGACAGGTCGGCGGCCACACCAGTAAGGGTCATGAACGACAAGCTATCCCCCACCACCGACAAAAACTGGCCATACCACCGCTGACCTGCGTAAAAGCCGGGATCTGACTCAGACGTCGAAGCGGCGGGTGGGTGGGTTCTTCTTGGTGGGGCGGGTGCGGTCCGGGTCGGGGACCGGCTGGACGTTGGGGTTGTCCTGGGGGCGGGCGAACTGGGTGCGCTCCGGATCCTGGCGTTGCTGGTCCGGGCGGGCCACCTGGGTGCGGTCGGGGTCGTCGGCCGGGAAGCTCTGGGAGCGGTCGGCGTCGGGGCGCGCCGCCTGAGTGCGATCCGGCTCCGGACGGCTGAGCTGCGTGCGCTCCGGATCCTGACGGGCCTGATCAGGACGACCGCCGACCTGGGTGCGGTCAGGGTCCTGGCG
>CBIMJO010000625.1:0-6194 GCA_966244135.1 uncultured Actinocrispum sp.
GAGTTGCAGCATCACCCCGGACAGGCCCTGCGCGAGCGTGTCGTGCAGTTCGTGAGCCAACCGCGTGCGTTCCTCTGCCTGCCCGGCCGACCACGACGCGCTCGCCAGCTCCGCGCGGGTGGCTGACAACTGGTCCAGCAGCACCTGCCGGTACGTGCTTTGCCGATGCAGGGCGTGCACCGCGCCCGCCGTGAACAGGCCGGTCAACACCGGCAGCGCGACCCCGACCACGACGAAGTACGCCGGTCCGAACCGGATGACCCCCTCGGTCTGCCACCCGAGACCTCGCAGCCACGCTCGCATCAACGGCTGCACCAGGTACGGCGAACCGGTGGTGACCACTCCGACCACGACCGCGCCCCACCGCGGCAATCGCACGAAGGCCAGCGGAAGCAGACCGAACCCGACGGTCGCGAACATCGGGAACATCGCCGTCGTGATCCCCACCGCCACACCGGCAGTCAGGAAGCAGCCGACCGCCGGCCAGCGCCGCAGGACGAGAGCCCCGGCCCCGAGCACCGCGGTAGCCGCGCCGGCCACCGCCCAGTCAGCCCCGACCGGGAACGACACCGTCGTCGCGACGAACGCGATCACCAGCGTCACCAGGTACAGGCCGTGCAGCGCCTGCGGCCAGCGGCCGGCAACGCCATCACCAGAACCGGACACCACGTGCACCCAGCAAGTAAAGCCCGCCGGGGATCAGCTCGGCGTCAACACCGTGCCGAGTCCACAGGGGACGGTGACACTGATCCACAACGGCAGTTCAGGACTGCAGCTTGGCCCGATCAGCCTGCCCGACGTCGGGACCACACGCTGGCGTCTCCCCATGACGACAGCCAGCCGTCAGCCCCCTCCACGACACCTCGAGCACCACGCGGACCTCGGCGAACGCGGCCAGCAACCGATGTCCTTACCTGGAGCTGGGTCAGCTCTGTGGGCGCATGGGCCTCGCGTGGTAGGCGAAGACGATGGCGTGCTGTGGGCCGGGCCAGCCGTCGGTAGGAGTCGAGGATCGGTCCGAGGAGAGTGCCGTCGATCCACGACCGCCGGATGCGACGGTTCGCACCGCCTCGACGAGGTTCTCGGGTGTGGCGGACTTCAGCTCGAAACCCGCCGCGCCGGCGTCCACTGCGGACCAGAGCACGTCCTGATCGCCGAAGGTGGTGAGGACACAGACCGGTGGTCCGCCGGCGGCACGGAGCCGGCGTGTCGCCTCGACTCCGTCCGTACCAGGCATGCGCACGTCCATGCACACCATGTCAGGCGTGCATTGGGACACGGCGTGCACGACCTCGCTGCCGTCGCCGCACTCGCCCACGACCTGGATGCCGGGCTGGTTGCGCAGGATCAGCCCGACCCCGGCGCGCACCATCGGCTGGTCGTCGACCAGGAGTACGCGGATCACGCGGTCGCCTCAGTCAGGCAGCGAGGCAGGCGTGCCTGGACCACCCAGCGTTGGCGCTCCGCCCGGGCCTGGAAGGTTCCGTCGACGGCGGCCACGCGGTAGTCGAGCCCGGTCAGTCCCATCCCGTGCTTGTCCGGGGTGGGGTGCAACCGAGCGCACTCTCCACGCGGACGGTGACACCGTCGAGATCGACTCTGATGCGGATCGCCGCCTCCGGTGTGCTGGCGTGTTTGGCCACGTTGGTGAGGGCTTCACGAAGCACATCGTGCAGAACGATACGGGGCGCGGCCGACACTGTGCCGATGTCTCCGGCGACATCGATGTCGATCCGCATGCCGGCCTCGCGGTAGCTGCCCAGCAGACGTTCGAGTCCGCCGATCACCAGTCCGCCGAACCACAGCCACGCACCGATCCCACGGTGCCAGTTGCTGGTCTCCAGAAGCCAGATGAAGAACGGCGACACCAGGCACAGGGCCATGACGACCGTGTCCAGCGGCGCGGACGGTCGGCCGCGACCACCGCCAACGCCGTGGTGACCACCAGGTGGGCGCTCCGTGACGACCAGCGCGTCGCCGATGAGCGTCGGGATCGTGACCCACGAGAGCAGCAGCCCAGCCCGGCATGGATCGCCAGATCGTCCGCACGATCAGCGCCGGGAACATCACCAGCGCCAGGATCCAGCCCCAGCCGGACGGACGAAAGAACCACGTTGCCCGGTCCAGGGACGGATCGGGAACGGCACCCCGGTCCGAAGACACCAGCACCCGCCGGCCTCTGACGTCCTCATCTCGTTGCAGTGCCTCGAAAAGGAGTTCGTGCGAACAATGAAGACCATGTCGAAGGCGGTCCGACGTCGTTGGTGGTGGGGCCTATGGACCTTGCTGGCCGTATCCGCTGTAGGAATCACATCGGTGGATCCGGGCCAAGGCGCCTGCTAGACGAGCCGTGCGGTGTACCCGGCGTCCACCAGTCGCTGAAAGGCGGTGTGCACGTTGTCAGGCATGTGTTGGGGGACAGCGAAACCGCGGCGGGCGTATTCGGTGATGCGTTGAGTGTCGCCGACCAGCATGGTGATGACGCGGTCGACGTCACCGATGCTGTCGATGTACTCGTTCAGCGGCAATGACTGTGCGGAGCAGAGGACATCGACTTCCGGCCATACCTTGCGACAGGTGGCATAGGCGCGGCGTTGTTGGTATGGCCGCGAGATCAGGATGATCGACGCCGGGTGGATTCCGTTGTCGTGCAGCAGGTCGCGGGTGTGGATGAGGTTCTCGCTGGTGTTGGTGGCGGTGGTCTCGATGGTGATCGCGTCCGCTGGAACGCCGAGGGAAATGGCGTGCTCGCTGTAGTGCACGGCCTCACCGCGGGGAAACCGTTGGAGCGTGGTGGGTGCGTTCGCCCCGGTGAACACGACGTGCGGGAACATGCCTTGGTGGTACAGCTCGGCCGCGTGCGTGGCGACGCCGAGATCATGGCTGCCGAGGCCGATGCCGACATCCGCGCGCCGGAGTTCTTGGCCCATGTTGTGGTAGTCCCACAGGGTTCGCACGTCGGCGAGCACGCTGGGGGTCATACCGTCGAGATCGGACACGGTCAGTAGGGGCCTTCGCGGGCGAGTTCGTCCCAGCGGATCGCACGGAGCTCACTGGGTGCATCGCGGCCTGTAGGCACGGTGTTGTCGTCCTGGAACCACACCACGACAAGGACGGATACGTCCATCTCCGGATCGGAGCTGATCGGCCGGGACGTGAAAGAGCCGAAGCAGATCACCCTGGGCAGGGCTTCCGGCGGTCCGAAAGGCCATGAGCCGCCCCGATCTTCCAGCGGTGTGACGGGTGGGGTGATGATGTGGACCGGCGACTGCGGAAACAGGCGAGTGGCCGTGGCGGGAAGGCGCTTGAGAACCCGCTCGTTCATCCCGGCGTTGGGGTACCCCTCCAGCACCGCGTAGTAGGTGGATTCCAGGTACAGCAGTTCCAGCGTGATTTCCCGGCCGGAGTCGAGTTCCACACGTGCGAGCCCCATGACCTCGACTCTAGTCCAGCGGCGTCGCGGAAGATCGCCGGGCGGTGCAACCACTCTGGACATGCGGGCCGCGGCAGGGTGGCCGATATCCTGCCGCGGCCGGTGGTATCAGCGCGGTGTCACCGGATGACGCGGCAGACGAGCGAGTCGCCCGTACCCCGTGAAGCGCTCATGACCACGTCCGTGGTGAGGTACTTGCAGGCCAGGTAAGGACTGCCGTATCCGAGGAACTGGGGGCCGCCGGCGCCGCTCGGGCTGCTGCCGTAGCAGCGCAGCCCGCTGCTCTCGTAGAAGCCGATCCACGCCGCCGAGTTGACGCTGGCGTGGCAGTAGTCGCCGATCGACAGCGGGCCGAACGGCACATCCACCTCGGCGGCGTTCGCGGGCGCCGCGGTGACCAGTGCGAGGGCGCCGCCGATCACGGTGCCGGCGGCGAGAGTCAGGGCACGTCTCAGCATGGATCCTACTTTCTGTGCGAGGTCCACTATGGACAGGCATACGGAAATCGCGTGACACGACAAGAAAGCGTCCGGTGCTACCTGGACGACTGGATCAACCTCCGGCGGACGCGCCCGGCCGAATCGATGTGACAAAGGAAACCGTTGCGGCGCAACATCATGCCCGCATCAATCACCTCGCCATGCCTTCCCCGTCAGAGACAAACCGAACGTTAGCCCACAAGATCCTGGTGGAACAAGATGAACAACACCTTTGGCGGAGCACCGTTTCACACAGCGACCGCCCGCCACGCAACGCTATGACCAGCGTCTTTCCGGTGGCTGGGCGGAGTAGCCCAACTGGTTCAGACCAATAATCCCGACGGGTCAACGCTGTGAACCGGCAGACGGATACCGGCCCTGTTCACTGGTGGATGTAGTGAACGACACGGATCCCGCCTGGCGGCACAACGGCAGTGTCAGGAGGGCGTGGTGTTCAAGTGCGACCGGGCGTGCCGAGTTGCTGGCAGCGGTTGGTGCAGTGGCGTATGTACCCGGTCGTGAGCGCCGATGAGTTTCCCGCGCCGTGTCGGTCTGTACTTGTGGGACCGACACGCGGGAGGCTTGCACGATGCGGAAGTTGATGTTCGGTATGAACGTGTCCCTGGACGGCTACACCGCCGCGATCGGCGACGAGCTCGGGTGGAGCGTGCCGAGCGACGAGCTGTTCCAGTTCTGGTCCGACCAGGTGGCGGGCTGCGACCTGGCGCTGTACGGCCGCAAACTGTGGGACACGATGAGCTCCCACTGGCCGACCGCCGACCAGCAACCTGGCGCGAGCCCAGCGGACATCGAATATGCGCGCCGCTGGCGGGACATGCCGAAGGTGGTGTTCTCGTCGACGATCGACAAGGTGGACTGGAACACCCGCCTGTTCACCGGTGACGCGGTCACCGAGATCACCCGGCTCAAGGCCGAGGACGGCGGCTCGATGGACATCGGCGGCGCGACGCTGGCGGGGGCCGCGATGCGGGCGGGGCTGATCGACGAGTACATGCTGGTGACGTGTCCGGTCATGGTGGGCGGCGGCACACCGTTCTTCACGGCGCTGGACAGCTGGGTGAACCTCAACCTGCTGGAGACACGGACGTTCCCTGGCGGCGTGCTGCTGACCCGATACGAAACGAGGCGATAGGCGTGCCGAGCCCCCGCTGAGCTGCGATCGACGTGGGCCGCACCGAAACCTCTCGCCGAACGCCTGGCACACACGACGAAGCCGCGCGTGCCGTCCGACACCCTCCTACTTTGGACACTTGGGTGACGAGGCTGTCGAGCACGGTCGGCGCTGAGGATCTGACGGCTATGTCCCGGTGTGTGTTCTCCGGTAGTGCCGACGGGCGCGTTCCCGGTTGCCGCAGTCCTGGGAACTGCACCATTGCCGGGAGTGGTTGCGGGTGCGGTCGAGGAACAGCCAGCCGCAAGCCGGGCCTGCGCACTCCCGGACCTGCGTTGCATCGGGGGAGCGGAGCAGTGAATCGGCCGCCAGCGTCAGCGCGGGGACGACGTCGTCGACGCCCGTGACGGGGATGGTCCACCGCAACGGCAGCGACGGTTCGGCTGCTGCCCGGCTCTGTGCCGAGCTGAGCCATGCGTTGAAGCGGGCCACGTCGTCGGCGGTCGGTGCGGTGAGCAGGCGGTACACGGTTTCGCGCAGGTCGGCCAGCGGCTTGATGACCTCGGGTGCCGGTTCGAGCCCGTGTGACAGGCCGGTCCGGTCGAACCAGAGGGCCAGGAACCCCGGCATGGGCAGACGGTCCAGTGTCCGGCTCGGGTCGCCGCGCCACGCGACCGTGTTCACCAGGTCAAGGGCCACGTGGCCGCCGATCAGGTGGTACCCGTCCCAGCTCATGCATCGATTCTAACAAGCTAAGTGCGCTGTAGCTTGTTAGGCTGGGACCATGACAACGACCGAAAGCGGATACGCGGCTGGTGTGCGTGTCGGTCTGGGCGTTGGTGTGCCGACATTCGTCATGGGGGTGACGTTCGGTGCGATGGCGCACTCGCTGGGCTGGGGGACGCTCGCGCCGGTGGCTTGCTCGTTGCTGGTGTTCTCCGGGTCCGCGCAGTTCGCGTTGGCGACCTCCTTGGCCGGCGGTGGCGGCATCGCGCTGGCGGTCGGAGCTGCCGCGATGATCAACGCGCGGTTCCTGCCGATGGGTGTCGCGGTGGCCTCGGACCTCAAAGGCGGGCGGCTGCGCAGGGCGCTGGAAGGGCAGGCGATCGTCGACGCGTCGTGGGCCGCGGCCCATGTGGGCGACGGCAGG
>CBIMJO010000626.1:0-6191 GCA_966244135.1 uncultured Actinocrispum sp.
CGAATTCCCCTCACGCAGCAGGCCGTCGCCCGCGGTGAGCAGCTCGCCGCCGAGGTTCACCTCCTTGGTGACGCCGGTGCGCGGGTCGACCTTGAACAGCTTGCCGGTGTTGGACTGCACGATCAGCAGCGCGCGGCCGTCGGGGGTGGTCGCGATGCCGTTGGCGTTGGTGACACCCGGCGTGAACACCATGTCGCCGGTCAGTGTCAGGGTCTCGAAGCTCGACGGCAGCGAACCGTGCCGGCCCAGCGCGACCTTGTACAGCAACGGTTTGCGCGAGTCGGTGAACCAGGCCGCGTTGTCCGTCACGATCACGTCGTTGACGAACGTGTCCGTGGTCGCGAACTTGTAGCTGGCCAACACCTTTCCCGACCGGGCGTCGACAACGCGGGCGTCACCGCCGGACGCGCCCGACACGAACAGCCGGTGCCGCGAGTCGACCTTGAGGCCGGTCGACGGGGTGCCCGGGCCCTTGCTGAAGACCTCTCCCTTGCCGGTGCGCAGGTTCACGCGGAACAGCGACCCGTCCGCGCGCGAGCCGAAGTAGGCCGTCGGGCCGTCGCCGATGGCGATCCCCTCCGGCATGAACCCGTTGGGCAGAGCGAACTCGGTGGGGAACGCGCGGCCGGACTCCGTGGCGGCCGCCTGGCCCGCGCCGAGGAGGCTCACCCCGAGCGCGGCCGCGACCAGCACACTGAATCTTCGGGACATGCTCACTCCAATCGTTTTGTCCGCTTCACTGCCCGCAGTCTTTCGCACACCGTCGGTCCGGGGGAGGATCGACAGGAAACCGACAGGCTGCACAAGACATTCACATCTCGCCCGTCGCCTCTCCATAGATCACGCATACCCTCGGCGGCATGGCTGAGGGGCACAGACGGATCCTGGTGGTCGAGGACGAGCCGGCGATCGCCGAGTCCGTGGCCGCGCGGCTGCGCGCGGAGGGCTACGAGGTGGGCATCGCGACCGATGGGCCGTCCGCGGTCCAGCAGGCGGTCGAGACCGCGCCGGACCTGATCGTGCTGGACCTGATGCTGCCCGGGTTCGACGGCCTGGAGGTGTGCCGCCGCGTGCAGGCGCACCGGCCGGTACCAGTGCTGATGCTGACCGCGCGGGACGACGAGACCGACCTGCTGGTCGGCTTGGCGGTGGGCGCGGACGACTACATCACCAAGCCGTTCTCCATCCGCGAGCTGGCCGCGCGCGTGCACGCGTTGCTGCGCCGGGTCGACCGCAACACCCAGCAGGCCACGGCCAAGATCGTGCTCGGCGACCTGGAGATCGACCCGGTGGAACGGCGGGTGCACCGGGCCGGTGAACCCGCCCACCTCACGCCGACCGAGTTCGAGCTGCTCGTGCACCTCGCCGGCCGGCCGCGCGCGGTCGTCCCGCGCGACCGGCTGCTCACCGAGGTGTGGGGCTGGGCCGACTCGGCCAGCACCCGGACCGTGGACAGCCACATCAAGGCGTTGCGCCGCAAGCTCGGCGCCGACCTGATCCGGACCGTGCACGGCGTCGGCTACGCCCTGGAGGTGCCCCGATGAAGAGCCTGCCGCGGCCGCTGGACCCGATCCGGTCGATCAAGCTCAAGATCGGCCTGCTGGTGGTCGGTGCCGGGGCGACCGCGCTCGGCTACTTCTGGCTGCGGATGGGCTGGCTGCCGACCTACACCTCGATGATCGCGATCGGCCTCGGCCTGGTCACCTCACAGCTGCTCGCGCACGGAATGACCAAACCGTTGCGCCAGATGACCGCCGCCGCCCGCGCGATGGCCCGTGGCGACTACACCCGTGAGGTGCGAACGACTTCCCGCGACGAGGTCGGCGAACTGGCCCGGGCGTTCAACAAGATGGCCGCCGACCTGGCGGCGGCCGACCAGCAACGCCGTGAGCTGATCGCGAACGTCTCCCACGAGCTGCGCACACCCATCTCCGCGCTCCAAGCCGTGCTGGAGAACGTCGTCGACGGCGTGGCCGAACCGGACCCGGCCACCCTCAAGACCGCCCTTGCCCAGACGGAACGCTTGGGGCGCCTGGTGACCGAGCTCCTCGACCTGTCCAGAGTGGACGCTGGAGTCACACCGCTGGACCGCGAGTACTTCGACATCGAGTCGATGCTGCCCGAAGTCGTCGCGGAGGCGGAGGTTTCCGGCCGCGGCGCACGGTTCACCGTGGACGTCACACCCGGAAAGGTCTACGCCGACCGGCAACGCCTGCACCAGGTCGTCTGGAACCTGCTGGACAACGCAGTCCGGCACGGCCCCCAGGGCGGCGAAGTCTTCGTCAGCGCCCGGATCTCGGACGACGCGCTCGTGATCGACGTGCGCGACGAAGGCCCGGGCATCGCGCCCGCCGACCGGGAACGCGTGTTCCAACGGTTCGTGCGGGGTGAACGGGCCGGTGGCGGAACCGGGCTCGGTCTGGCCATCGCGCGCTGGGTCGTCGACCTGCACGGTGGCGACATCCGGGTGGTCGAACCGGCCACCATCCGCGTCACCCTGCCTCAGTAAAACCTTGCCTCGTAGGGGTTCCTCATCATGGAGTGGTTAATGAACGAACCTTCAGTAATAGACGTGCCCGCGCGGACACCGATCACGTGGGACGTGCCCCAGGAACCCGCGACGCCCCGACATCTGGGGGCCATCGCAGTCGCCGGAGTGGTGGGTGCGATCGCCTTACCCACCAACGCTTCCGGTATCGGCTATGTCATCGTCGCGGTGGCGTGCGCGGGCAGCACGTGGTGGATGACGCACCGGGTCAAGCTCGAGTCCGCGTTGTGGGCGGTGCTCGCGCTCGCCCTGGTCAGCGTGACCGCGTTCCGCGATTCCAGCTGGCTGGCAACGCTTTGCCTGGTGGGCGCGTGCGGGGCGGCGTCGATCGCGGTGGCGGGCGGCCGGTCGGTCACGGGTCTGACGCTCGGCGCTTTGGCTGTACCGATCGGGTTCGCGCTCTCACTGCCGTGGGTGAGCCGCGGTCTGGCGTCGTTGCGGCGGCGGTCGGCGAACCGCAAGTCCGCGCGGATCTTCCAGGCACTGGCGCTGAGTGTCTGTCTGTTGCTGGTTTTCGTGCCGCTGCTCGCCGGTGCGGATGCCGCGTTCGCCGAGATCCTCAGTGGACTGACGCCCGAGGTGGATCCGGGCAGCGTGGTGCGGTGGATCGGGTTGTTCGTCCTGGTGGGGCTCGGCGCGGCGGGCGCGGGTCTGGTGGCCGCCTCGCCGCCAGAGGTGGAGACGTTCACCCGCAAGCGAAAACAACTGTCCCGGGTGGAATGGGCGATGCCGGTGGGCATCCTCGTGCTGCTGTTCACCGGGTTCGCGCTGGTGCAGTTCGCGGCTTTGTTCGGTGGCGCCGAGTATGTCCAGCGGACCGCGAACCTTTCGTACGCCACCTATGCCCGGAGCGGGTTCTGGCAGCTGCTGGCCGTCACGCTGTTGACACTGGGGGTCGTGACGGCCGCGGCTCGCTGGGCCCGGCGGGAGACCCGGTCGGATCGCGTGTGGCTCAGGGCCTTGCTCGGGGCGTTGTGCGCGTTGATGCTGGTCGTGGTGGCGTCCGCGCTGACCAGGATGTGGGCGTACCAGAAGGCTTACGGGTTCACCGTTGAGCGGGTGCTGGTGGAGGCCTGCGAACTGTGGCTGGGGCTGGTGTACCTGCTGATCATCGCGGCCGGCGTGCGGTTCGGGTCGGGCTGGCTGCCACGGGCTGTGGTCGGATCTGGGCTGGCCGGGCTGCTGGTGTTCGCATGGCTCGACCCGGAACGGGTCATCGCTGGTCACAACGTTGACCGCTACCGCGCGACCGGCAAGATCGACGTGCAGTACCTGTCGACGTTGTCCTACGACGCGTGGCCCGAACTGGCCAGGCTGGCGCCCTCGATCCGGCCGTGCGTCACCGCGGCCGGGCGGGACCGGGACTGGCGCAACTGGAACCTCAGCCGGTCACGCCAGGAACCCGCGCAGCAGCGATGCCGTTCCCTCTAGGTGCTCGGCCATGGCGTCCCGGGCCTTGGCCGGGTCGCCGTCCAGGATCCGCTGGACGACCAGCTCGTGCTGCGCGTTGGAGTGCTCGATGTTGTTGTGCAGCACTGGGATCGCGTCCAGCAGCTCGTTGATCCGGACCCGGATGTCGGCGACCGCGGAGGTGAGCGTCGGTGAGGCGGCCACCTCCGCGATGGCCAGGTGCAGCCGGGAGTCCTTGCGGCGGTACTCCGACAGGTCGTCGGCCTCGGTCTCGGCCAGCCGGGCGCGGAGGTACTGCCGTTCCTCCGGCGACAACGTCCGCGCCGCCGCGGCCTCCGCCGCCCCGACCTCCAGGACCCGCCGCATGGTCAGCACGTCCTCGAACTCGTCCGGCGTGGTCTTGCGGGGCGTGCGCGCCGTCGGCAGCGTCTCGTTGACGAACGTCCCGCCGTAGCGCCCGCGCCGCGACTCGACGTACCCCGCCTCCTGCAGCGCCCGGATCGCCTCCCGCAGCGTCACCCGGCTGATGTTCAGCCTGGTCGCCAGCTCCCGCTCGGCCGGCAGCCGCTCCCCCGGCCCCGCCACACCCAGCCGGATGGCCTGCAGCAGCCGCTCCACCGTCTCCTCGAACGCATTCCCGGTCCGCACCGGCCGGAACACCGCCGCACCCGCACTGGCCAGCGTCGTTGTCGGTCCGTCCTCGGTCACAGACCTGAGTCTAAGCGCCACCGCACAATGTCACGGTGTGGTGTCTGAGCCGAGGGGTGGTCGACGGTGGATCCTGATGGCCTGGAACCTGCGCAGCAGTGGGCCGGCGACTCGATCGCCGCCGAGCGGTTCACCTCGCCCGAGGCGATTCGCGCGGCATTGCTGCCCGAACAACTGGGTGACTTCGATGCGGCGCTCATCGCGGCCAGGCACACCCTGCGCCTGGACGAGCTCCGGCGGGTGTTGCGTGCCTGGCGGCGGATCGCCCTGCTGACCGAGCAGGATCCGGATCAGCACCGGCAGATGTTCGCAACCGCGGCGAACATCCGGCGCACCGGCCGGCCGCGCCCCGGCAGCGTGTCCTGGGCCGACCTCAAGACCGACCTCGGTCTCTGACACTTCCGGACGGAGTTTCCCCACTCGGAGTCCTCAAGCCCCGCCGATCATCTCCGTGCGGGTCTCGATGGCTTTGATGACCGCGGTCATGTCCAGGCTTGAGTGGCCGAGGGCGTCGGTCTCGGCGAACAGGGTCTCGCACACGTCGAGGAGTGGCACGGCGACCGACGCTTTGGTGGCGGCGTCGGTGATCAGGCGGGTGTTCATCCAGACGTCGCCGATGGCGGCCTGCGCGGTGAAGTCCGAGGCCAGCCATTTGGGGAGTTTCACGCGCATGATCGGGCTGGACATCTGGCCGGTGGCCAGGACGTGCGACACCTTGTCCAGGTCGAGACCGTGTTGTGCGGCGAAGTGCATGGTCTCCGCCAGGCCCGTGACGGTGGTGATCAGGCAGATGTTCACCGCGATCTTCATCAGCAGGCCGTTGGGCACCGGACCGCACGACACGATCTCCCGGCACATCGGCTCGATGATGGGCCGGACCAGGTCGACCGACTGGGGCGAACCGGCCAGCATGGCGACGAGTTCACCGGCCTCGGCCGGAATCCGCGAGCCCGAGACGGGTGCCTCGACGTAGGCCCCGCCCGCCGCGATGATGTCCGCGCCCAGGTCCGCGGAGAACCCGGGATCGGTCGTTCCCATGTGGACGACCGTGCAGCCGGACACCCTTGCGGCGAACGCGGGAGTCCCCCTGCCGAGGACCGACGAGATGGCGTCCTTGTTGGCCAGCATCAGGATCACGACGTCACACTGCGCGAAGACAGTGTCCACATCGGGCGCTACGACGGCGCCGGCCGCCGCCAGCACATCGACCCGCGGTGAGGCAGAACGGTTCCACACCAGCAGGGGTGTGCCGGCTTTGAGCAGGTTGAGCGCCATGGGTTCGCCCATGACACCCACCCCGACGAATCCCACAGCGACCATGCGCCGAGTCTGGCACCGAAAATCCCGGAACCCGGCGCCCCCGGAGGAGAAGGGCGCCAATTTCCGGCCAATCAGCACTCGATGACGTTCAACGCCAGCCCGCCGCGCGCGGTCTCCTTGTACTTCGTGCTCATGTCCGCGCCGGTCTCGCGCATGGTCTTGATCACCTTGTCCAGCGGCACGACGTGCGTCCCGTCGCCCCGCA
>CBIMJO010000627.1:0-6180 GCA_966244135.1 uncultured Actinocrispum sp.
CCTCCACCGTTCGGCTCGTGGTCGAGCGCACCGGATCCGAACGCGCTCATGCTGATGCCGGCGAATCCCAGTGATCGGACGGTGTCGAGCAGGGTGGCGTCGTCCCACAGGTCGCTGGCCAGGTCCTGGTCGACTTCGATCCGGGCGGTGCCGCCGAGATCCCGGACGAGCGGATCGTACCAAGTCAGCCCACGGCCGTACCGGACTGCGCTCGACGGACAGGGTGCGGCGGGTTTGCCCGCCCAGTGCCCAGCGATGGCCCGCATGTCCTGTTTGGACAAGCGAAGCGCGCGAAGTGGCGCGGCCACACTGATTTCGGTCGTCCTCATTGGACGTACGGGATCGTGAGCGGGCCTTCGGGAAGCACGCAGGCGCGGGCGTCCGGGCCTGCCCGGCCGAGGGCCTCGGCCATCGTCGCGGCGATGTCGGTGGTCTGGGTCAGGTGTGCCGTCGCGAGGTCCGCGTCGCTGAGGTAGCCGGTGTGCATGACGACCCGGCAGTCGTTCTGGATCTTCGCCTGGATCTGCACCTGCCACTGGTCCTGCACCGTCACCTGGCGGGCGGAGATCTCGGCGAGCAGCGCGGCCGGGGAGTCCGCCGAGGCGAGGACCTCGCGGTAGGACCCGTGGTCGGGGAACCCGTCCCGGCACTCCGCCGCGCAGATGATGGTCCCGCCGGGCCGGACGATCTGGTACGCGGCCGACATCCCTTTCACGGCCTGGTAGAGGTTCTGGTCCAGCGGATGGCCGGAGTTGGTGGTGACGACCACGTCGAACGGCTCGGGCACCGGCCGCATGGCGACTTCGCGGGCGACATGGGTGGCGGCGGCATGCATGGCGGCCAGGTCGCCACCGAACGCGCCGATGATCGCCTTGTCGCGGTTGAGGATGACGTCGAGTCCGAAGGTGACGCCGGTGGCCGCGGCGATGGCCCGCACGTCATCGTGCACGGGATTGCCCTCGATGATCCCCCAGGTCGCGCGCTGGTGGCCGATCCGGCGTGCGTCGTGCAGCACCAGCACGGTTTCCAGCGCCGCCAGCCCGGGCGCGACGAGCTTCGGGCCGCCGGAGAACCCGGCGAAGAAATGCGGTTCGACGAAGCCGGTCGTGATCCGCACGTCGGCGCCGACCCATTCGCTGTTCAGCCAGACCGGTACGTCGTCACCGTGGCGCCCCACCCACGTCAGGCTGGTGGTGTCGCGGGCGTCGTGGTTCACGATCCGGACGGTGTCGACGACCTCGTCGCCGAACATCGCGCGCAGCTCCGCTTCGGAGTTGCCGCGATGCGTGCCGGTGGCGACGAGGATGACCACGTCCTCGAGGCGCACGATCCCGTCCAGCTCGTCGAGGATCGCCGGGATCATCAGCTCGCGTGGCTGTGGGCGGGTGCCGTCGCACGCCGAGATCGCCACCCGCTGCCCCGGCCGGACCCGCTCGCGCAGCGGCGGTCCGGCGACCGGGTCACGCAGTGCGCGTCGTAGCAGTGCATCAGCGGGCTCGGTGACCGGGTGATGCACCGGCGTCACGACGGTGGTGACGGCGGGGTCGATGGACAGATCGAGGCCGGCATCGCCGTAGGCCAGCCGCACGGTCCGAGCGGTCATGGCGTCGTCAGCCCTCCTTCAGGTGCCGCATCGCGCTTACAGTCAACCACTAGCAAACATATGATGTATAGCCTCCATTTCGATCGAATCTAGACTTTCTTGGCCCGATGAAGTAGCTATACATATGATGTCTCCCGCAGTGGTGAGGCCGGGCGAGAGGTGATCACGTGGCCGAAGTGATCAGTGCCATCGAAGCCGTGGACGTTCGGTTCCCGACGTCGCTGAGCCTGGACGGGTCGGACGCGATGAACCCCGAGCCCGACTACTCGGCGGCGTACGTGACCATCCGGACCAGCGCCGGTGAAGAGGGGTACGGCCTCGCGTTCACTGTCGGGCGTGGCAACGATGTGCAGGTCGCCGCGGTCCGAGCGCTGGTGCCTCTCGTG
Source organism: uncultured Actinocrispum sp. (assembly GCA_966244135.1). Lineage (GTDB taxonomy): Bacteria > Actinomycetota > Actinomycetes > Mycobacteriales > Pseudonocardiaceae > Kibdelosporangium. The sequence goes on from CBIMJO010000627.1 coordinate 1,990, forward strand.
GTGGGCATGCCGGTGGCGGACGCGCTGTCCGACCTCGGTGCGTTCTCCCGCCGCCTGACCGGGGACAGCCAGCTCCGGTGGCTGGGCCCGGACAAGGGCGCCATCCACATGGCCGCGGCCGCGATCGTCAACGCGGCATGGGACCTGCGAGCGCGCCGTGAAGGCAAGCCGGTCTGGCAGCTGCTGGCCGAGATGCCACCTGCTGAATTGGTCGATCTCGTCGATTTCCGGTACCTGCAGGAGGCGCTGACCCGGGACGAGGCACTGGAGATCCTTCGCCGCGCCGAACCGGGACGTGCCGCTCGCCAGGCCGAGCTGCTCGCATCGGGCTATCCCGCGTACACCACGACTCCAGGCTGGCTGGGGTACTCACCGGAGAAGCTGGCCGCGCTCGCCGCGGAGGCGGTGCAGGACGGGTTCACCCAGATCAAGCTGAAGGTCGGTGCCGATCTCGACGAGGACATCCGCAGGCTGCGGCTGGCCCGCGAGGTCGTCGGGCCCGGCATCAGGATCGCCATCGACGCCAACCAGGCGTGGGGTGTCGGGCAGGCCATCGAATGGCTGAGGCCGCTTTCGCAGTTCGATCCCTACTGGATCGAGGAACCGACCTCGCCGGACGACGTGCTGGGCCACGCCGCGATCCGCCGGGCGGTGGCGCCGATCAAGGTGGCCACCGGCGAGCACACCCACAACGCCGTGATGTTCAAGCAGTTGCTGCAAGCCGAGGCGATCGACATCCTGCAGCTCGACGCGAGCCGGGTCGCCGGTGTCACGGAGAACATCGCGATCCTCTTGCTGGCCGCCAAGTTCGGCGTGCCGGTGTGCCCGCACGCGGGTGGTGTCGGGCTCTGCGAAATGGTGCAGCACCTGGCGATGTTCGACTTCGTCGCGGTCAGCGGCATGCAACAGGACCGGGTCATCGAGTACGTGGATCACCTGCACGAGCACTTCGTCGACCCGGTGCGCATCGAGGCCGGCCGGTACATGGCGCCGACGGCACCGGGACTCGGTGCCCGGCTGCACCCGGAATCCGCGGCCCGCTACCGGTTTCCCGACGGACCGGCATGGCACGAGGCCAAGGCCGTGTTCGCATGAGTGGCCGGGAATTCGAAGGCTGTCGGGCACTCGTGACCGGTGGTGCGTCCGGGATCGGGCTCGCCACGGCGAGGAGGCTGGCGCAACGCGGAGCCCGGGTCGTCTGCCTTGACCTGAACGACTCGGTCGGCGAGCCGCTGACCGCGGTGCGCACCGATGTGTCGGACGACGACTCGGTGCGGGCCGGTGTCGCCGCGGCGGTCGAACACCTTGGCGGACTGGACATCCTGGTCAACAACGCCGGGATCGGCGCGCAGGGCACGATCGTGGACAACGACGATGCCGAGTGGCATCGCGTCTTCGACGTCAACGTCGTGGGCATGGTGCGGGTGAGCCGCGCGGCCCTGCCGCACCTCAAGGAATCGGCTGCCGCGGTGATCGTGAACACCTGCTCGATCGCGGCCACCGCCGGCCTCCCGCAACGGGCGCTCTACAGCGCCACCAAGGGCGCGGTCCTGGCGCTCACCCGTGCGATGGCCGCCGACCACCTGGCCGAGGGCATCCGGGTGTGCTGTGTGAACCCGGGGACCGCGCACACACCGTGGATCGACCGGTTGCTGGCCACCGCCGAGGATCCCGCGGCCGAACTGGCCGCGCTGGCCGCCCGGCAGCCGGCCGGGCGGCTGGTGACCGCCGACGAGGTCGCCGCGGCGATCTGCTACCTGGCCGGTCCGGACTCCGGCGCGACCACCGGCACCGATCTGGCCGTGGACGGCGGTATGTCCGGCCTGCGGCTGCGTCCCGAACCCATACCTGTCAACGAGGAGAGGTCATGAAGTTCCAGCACCTGTGTGCCGCCGTCGTCGGTGTGCTGACCGCGGCCGCACTGGCCGGCTGCGGCGGCGGGAGTTCCACCACCACGTCCGGGGCGACCGTTGTGGGCGTCGACTACCCGCGTTCCGACACCGACTTCTGGAACGCCTACATCAAGTACGTCCCCCAGTACGGCCGCGCGCTCGGCTTCGACCTCAAGACGACGAACTCGCAGAACGATGTCGCCACCCTGACCGCGAACGTGCAGACGATGATCAGCCAGGGCGTCAAGGGCGTGGTCATGGCACCGCAGGACACCGCGGCGATCATCCCGACGCTGCAGCAGCTGGCCGGCAAGAAGATCCCGGTCGTGTCCGTCGACACCCGGCCGGACCAGGGCAACGTCTACATGGTCGTGCGCGCGGACAACCGGGCCTACGGCGAGAAAGCGTGCCAGTTCCTCGGTGCGAAGCTGGCCGGCAAGGGCAAGGTCGTGATGCTGCAAGGCGATCTCGCCTCGATCAACGGGCGGGACCGCACCGAGGCCTTCAACGAGTGCATGGCGAAGAACTTCCCCGGTGTCACGGTCTTCGGTGAGGCCACCAACTGGGACGCGAACACCGCGGCGCAGAAGCTCCAGACCCAGCTGACCGCGAACCCGGACATCAAGGGCGTCTACATGCAGTCCAGCTTCGCGCTGGCGGGCACCCTCCAGATCCTCAAGCAGCGCGGCCTGCTCGTGCCCGGCACGGACCCGAAGCACGTGTTCATCGTGTCCAACGACGGCATCCCCGAGGAACTGGCCAAGATCCGCGCGGGGGAGATCGACGCGACGGTGTCCCAGCCCGCGGACCAGTTCGCCAAGTACTCGCTGCAGTACATCAAGGACGCCATCGCGGGCAAGGCGCCGGCGGCGGGCAAGACCGACCACGACAGCACCATCGTGCAGGTCCGGGAGGGCCTGATGGAGGACCAGCTGGCCGCACCGCTGGTCACCGCGGACGGCGGCACCTTCGGGCCGGTCAGCAGCGTCAAGGTCGACGACAAGTCCTTGTGGGGCAACAGCAAGAGCTGATCCCGCCGGGCGAGAGGAACGAACATGAGCACCGTGCCGGTGGTCGAGGCGCGCCAGCTGGTCAAGCGCTACGGCGCCACGGTCGCGCTGGATCATGCCGACCTGACTGTCCTGCCGGGACAGACGCACGCACTTGTCGGTCGTAACGGCGCGGGAAAGTCGACCCTGGTGTCCATTCTCACCGGACTGAACGAGCCGGACTCCGGGACCGTGGACATGAACGGGCGGCCGGCGCCGCGGCTGTCCGATCGCGACGCATGGCGTGCGCTGGTCGCCTGCGTGTACCAGAGATCGACGATCATTCCCGATCTCTCGGTGGCCGAGAACGTCATGGTGAACCGGCAGCCGACCCGTGGCGGTCTCGTGCGCTGGTCCGCGGTGCGCCGGGCGGCCGCCGAACTGCTCGAGCGCTGGTCGGTGGACGTCGACGTCCGCCGGCCGGCGGGGGAGCTGAGCGTGGAGCAACGGCAGTTCGTCGAGATCGCGCGATCGCTGTCGTTCGGCGCGCGGTTCGTCATCCTCGACGAGCCGACCGCGCAGCTCGACGGGGCCGCGATCACCCGGCTGTTCGGTCACATCGCCGAGCTGCAGCGGCAGGGCGTCACGTTCCTGTACATCAGCCACCACCTGCAGGAGGTCTACGACATCTGCGACACGGTCACGGTGTACCGCGACGCCCGGCACGTCCTGACCGCTCCGGTGGCGCAACTGCCCAAGACCGATCTCGTCGCAGCCATGACCGGTGAGAACGCCGTCGCCGCCGAGGCCAGGATCACGTCGGTCCGCAAAGGCTCGTCACCTGTGCTCCGGGTGCGGGAGCTGAGCCTGGATTCTTGCTACGACAACGTATCCTTCGATATCGCGCCCGGCGAGATCGTCGGCCTCGCGGGGGCGGGCGGCAGCGGCAAGACGGAGCTCGCCGAGACCCTCACCGGGCTGCGCGCGGCGGGCTCCGGAACCATCCTGGTCGGGGACACCAGCCCGCGTCCCGGTGACGTCCCGGCCGCGCTCGCCGCGGGGATCGGGTTCGTGCCGGAAGACCGGCACCGTCAGGGTTTCGTGCCGGACATGTCCGTTGCGGACAACTCCACGATGACCGTGATGGACCGGCTCGGCCCGGGGATCTTCGTCCGGGCGGGCGAGCGTGACCGGCTGGCCGGGATGATGATCACCCGGCTGGAGGTCAAGACCCCCGGCCCGGAGCTGCCGGTGTCCGCGCTCTCCGGCGGCAACCAGCAGAAGGTGGTGGTGGCAAGGGAGATGATGCG
>CBIMJO010000628.1:0-6177 GCA_966244135.1 uncultured Actinocrispum sp.
GTCACACCGAACTGGTCCGTAGGCTCCGATCCGCCGTCAACGTCAGGGATCCCCGGCAGCGGTTGCACGCCATCTGCCGGACCTACTTGGACTACGCCCAGGCACATCCCCACCGCTACTGCGCAATGGCCTTGCCAGGCAACGAAGTGCTACAGCTGCTCACTGAGAACCTGACCGCCTGCGCAGTCTCGGGAGACAGCACGACGCAGGATCCGGCCGTCGACGCGATCGCGTTGTGGCTGGGCCTGCACGGACTCGCTCACCAACGCGCGGTCACCCGTTTCCAGCCCTGGCCCGCCGACATCGCCGAGCGCCTGGCCACTCCCCTGGCTCGCTTGTCTGCCGAAAACCGCAGTGGCGCAACGGAAGCGCCACTGCGGTCGGAACTCAGGCAGCCGCAGCATGGATGACGATGTCGTCAAGCCGGGTGCGGGCGTAGACCTTGACCGTGTCGCCGGGGTTGTCGTTCGCGGGCAACGAGTTGCGCACGACCCCCTTGGTGCTGTTGGCGTCCACCGAGGCGGCGGTGCCCTCGTTGATGCCGACCTCGATACCGCCCGAGGCGTTCATCAGATCCGCCTGACCACGCGTCATCCAGCCGATCCGGATCGGGCAGCCGGCCGCCTTGGCGATGACGCTGCCCTCAGCGCGGTCGATGTCGAAGCTGCCGCTGGCGCCGTTGAGGTCGACATCCGACCGAGCGTGGCCGATCCACACCTTCCCGGTCGAACCCACATACCGCACAACACCTTCGGCCTCACCGATCCGCACCCCAGCCGCACCACCCTGAAGGTCGGCCGAGCCGGCGATGTGCCCGACCTCGAACCCACCGGCTACCAGACTGCCCCGCAACGAGGCAATACGGTCCAGCTCAACCTGACCGGATCCCATGTCCAGCACACACTCACCCAGCAGGCCCTCAGAACGCACTTCTGTCCACGCCGTCCTCAGCACCAGCCCAGACCCCACCGGCAGTTCGATGGTGATGGCCACCGAACCGGGCTTGGCGCCCGACTTGGTCGTCTTGACCGACAGCTCACCGGCCGCGAACTCGACCTTGACGCCCTCGGCGACCTTCACGTCCGGCTTGTTCGCGCTGTTGACCGGCTCGACCAGCACCACCGTGTCCGTACGCTCGGTCGCGATGACCCGCACCTTGGCACCCGCAGTGCTGACGGTGGCGGTGATCGGCTCCGGCGTAGCGAAAGCAGGCATTTCGAACTCCCTTTGATCTGTCCATCTCGTTGTTGAGACGACAATCGCCGGGGCCGCTGACACGAGCCTGACACGGCTCGGACACCGGTATGATCCGCTGGCCGTGATCCAGTCAGCCGACCTGGCATCGGCGAACGGACTGGATTCACCAGCACTGCGCGAACTGGCCAGCGCGTCACCCGGCCCCGGAGGCCTCGCCGAGTTGGTCTGGCAGTCTCTCGAACCGCCTGCGATCGCCGGACCATCCTGGCAACGCGAGCAACTCCCGAACTGATCCGGCGCTCCCTTGAGTAGTGCCTGCCACGACATCTACTATAGTGAACGACGGATTTCGCATGATAGGGATCCTTGCCATGCTCGGAACGGCCGTTGTCGCACTTGGGGGCAACGCGTTCACGCCCGCGGGCCGCCCTGGCACGTTCGCCGAACAGATGAGCCACGCCGACGAGATGGCCGCGACGGTGTGGGAGCTGCGCCGGGCGGGCTGGCAGATCGTGCTGGTGCACGGAAACGGGCCGCAGATCGGCAACCTGGCCATTCAGCAGGAGGAAGGCGCCGCACTCGTGCCGCCGCAGCCGCTGTTCTGCCTCGGCGCGATGACCCAGGGCGAGCTGGGCAGCATGATCGCGATGGCGTTGCACCGGGCGGCTCCGGCCGACCTGGACATCGCGGCGCTGGTGACGCACGTCGAGGTCGCGGCCGACGATCCGGCGTTCGCGTTGCCCCGCAAGCCGATCGGCCCGTTCTTCGACCAGACCGAGGCTGCCCGGCTGGCGGCCACGCGCGGCTGGACCGTCACCGAGGACTCCGGTCGTGGTTACCGCCGGGTGGTCGCATCGCCTCTCCCCCTGCGTCTCCTCGAAGCCACAACACTCCGCGCGCTTGTGGACAGCGGGGTGCTGGTCATCGCGGCCGGAGGCGGCGGGATCCCGGTAGTGGCCGAAGGACACGGGTTCCGAGGCATCGACGCGGTCATCGACAAGGACTACGCCGCACAGGTCCTCGCCACTTCCTTGAACGCCAACGCCTTGGTGCTGCTGACCGGCGTGCGGCATGTCGCCGCCGACTTCGGCACACCTCGTGAACAGGCCATCAGCACGATGTCGGCCGACGACGCCGAGCGGATGCTCGCCACCGGCCAGTTCGCCGAGGGCAGCATGGCGCCCAAGGTGCGTGCGGCGGTGCGATTCCTGCGTGGCGGCGGCGAAATCGTCGTCATCAGCACTCCGGACGGCGCCCTGGAGGCACTCACCGACGCCCCCGGTCACGACGGCACGCGCATCATCGCCACGCCGCTGCGGGCGCCGACGTGAGCCGGGGGATCCGGGTCCGCACCGGAACCTACGTCGACTCCGTGATGCAACTCGCCGGCACCAGGGCGATGCTCGTGCAGCCCAGGGTCGAGTGGGCGGCGGCCGCGATGGCCACTCCAGCGAATCTCGACACGTTGCACGGACAGGGTTTCACGGGCGACGCGTTGTCCACTGCGGACGCTAACGATCTCGTGCTCGCGGTGCGCGCCAAGGATCCACATGCCGTCGACGCCGCATTGACCGCTGGCGACGAGGCGATGTTCGCTGCCCAAACCTCCGCGCCTGAAGAACAAGAACCGATCCGGACGCTCGAGCGTGCGGTCGAACTCCAGCCGGACAACAGTGTCGCGGTGATCTCTGTCCCCGGCGAGTACGCAGCCATGCAGGCACACAAGGCACTCACCGCTGGCCTGGACGTCTTGTTGTTCAGTGACAACGTTTCGGTGCAGGAAGAGATCGCGCTGAAGGACCGGGCGGCCGCGCTCGGCAAGCTGGTCATGGGCCCCGGCGCGGGAACCGCGTTGCTCAATGGCACGGGACTCGGGTTCGCCAACGCGGTGCGGCCCGGGCAGGTCGGGGTGGTCGCCGCTGCGGGGACCGGCGCGCAGGAGGTGATGTGCCTGCTGGATCATTGGGGTGCAGGGGTTTCCTCGGTGATCGGGCTCGGTGGTCGCGATCTCTCCGAGGCCGTCGACGGTCGCATGGCGCGGCAGGCCATCGGCCGGTTGCGCGCGGACCCGGGCACCGACGTGATCGTCCTGGTGTCGAAACCACCTGCGCCTCACGTGGCTCGTGCGGTCATCTCCGCTGCGGGCGATCATCCCCTGGTCGCGGTCCTGGTCGGCCTTCGCGATTCGCTTGATGTGCCTCCCAACGTCCGCATCGCCAGGACGTTGGAGGAAGGCGCACTGGCCACAGTGGACTTACTCGGCCTGCCCAAGCCTTTGCTGTCAACACCCACCGGGTCTGCCGCTCCTGGCCGCACCGCCATCCGCGGCCTGTTCTCCGGCGGCACGCTTTGCTATGAGTCCCAAGTGATCCTCGCCGACACACACGGCCCGGTCTACTCCAACGCGCCGCTCGACAAATCCCTGTCCCTCCCCTACCCACCCGGCGCAAGCGCATGCCTCGACCTCGGCGAGGAGGAGTACACCAAAGGCCGCCCCCCCCCCATGATCGACCCCGAAGCCCGCCTCGAGATGCTGCGCTCCCAAGCCGCCGACCCCACCGTCGCCGTCATCCTCCTCGACATCGTTCTCGGCTACGGCTCCCACCCCAACCCCGCCAGCGCCCTAGCCCCCACCTGCGCGGACATCACCGGCCCCCAGATCATCGCCTACTGCCTCGGCACCAACGCCGACCCCCAAAACCTCCAATCCCACCGTCAACTTCTCCGTGACGCAGGCTGCATCGTCACCGAGACCGCCGCCCGCGCCTCCTTCGCCGCCGCCATCTGCGCAGGTCAGTCGGCGTAGTTGCGGGTCGTGTGACCGCGGTAACAGCCGGGGTGGAAACATGAATGTGTTGACGGACAGGTGCGGGAGGTGCGGTGCGTCGTTGGCTGGTGGCCTTGGCCGTCGCGACGGTAGCGACCGCGTCAGCCGTCGCGGTCAACCTCGCCACCGAGCTGAAGCGCAACAGCGCCAGAGTCCTCTGTAGGTAACCAGGGAGCGTTCCCTCTAACCGGTATGACCACTCAGGATGGTCTGCGTGGGCGGATGCGGGTGTCGAGGTCCAATAGGGCGTCGGTGAAGCAGGACAGTGGGGCTGTGGCTACGCCAGCGCCGACTTGGCCGGTGCCGTCGCTGACATGCAGGATGCCAGTGGTGATTTTTGGGGTGATGCCTAGCTCGACGATGCGGCGGATGTCGATGCCTAGAGGGGTGCCTTGGTTGTTCATTGTGGGGAGTTTGAAGCGGGAGCTGGTGGTGGCGCAGATTTCGGACATGTGGGTGGTGGTGGCGCGGGCGTGGTGCATTGTGCCGCCGAGGAATGCTGCGACGGCTGGGGATCCGCCGGCTGCAGGGGCGCCGAGGCCGACGAGTTCCAGTACTGCGCTGTCGCCGATGTCGGGTGCACTGGTTGAGGGGCCTTGGCCGGGGTAGTACAGGGCTTCGGCGACGGGTGGGGCCGGGGCGATGTGCCAGGCGGACCAGGGTAGACGCACGCCGAACGTGGTTCCGTTGCGCGCCATGGTGGTGACGATGCTGGAGTCGAATACCTGGGCAGCCCAGGTGGTCACGGATTTGGCCGCGGCCATCGCGATGGTGAGGAAGAACAGGTGGTTGCCGGACAGGTAGCGGGCCACTTCAGAGTTGCCTGTCTCGACGAGGTAAGGCAACAGTGTGCGGATCAACAGGTTCGTCGCCGCCTGGGTGCGCATGTGGATGTCATCACCCATCTGGATGCCTTGTGCGGCAAGGGAGAACACGTCCAACGGACCGGCGCGGCGGATCACGTCGCCCAGTACGGGGCCCGCCACGTCGCGAAGGAACCGCAGGCGCGAGATGGCCTCGAGGGTGTCCCGGCCGAACCAGGCGACGTCGCCCGGGCCCTGGCCAACAGGAGCGAAAGCCAAGGCCGGTCCGTCCACAATATACACAGGCGCGGACGGACCGAGGGCGCTGGCCATCGGTACCACCATCGAATGGGAATTGGCCGGTTCCAACCGAATCGACCCATCGGCAAGGAGCAGGGACGCCTCCGACACAGAGGAAGCCCACCCCTCAGCCACGACAGCCGCGCGCATCGACCGCCGCAGAGGGTCGCACACATCGGCCCACGAAATAGCAGGTCCACAATGGAGCAACGTCCGGTCGTCCATCCCTGGAACGACATCGATGGCGGGAACGACATCCCGCAGCAACGGAACCCCGGTATCCAGCCGCCGCACCACTTCCGCGTTGGCCGCCTCGACCCGTGAACTCCCGTACAGCCGGGTGAGCGCGGCCACCAGAGCCGGATCACCGCGGGCCGGGATCCGCCAGTCGACATGGGCAACAGGTTTCCCCTGCTGTCGCACGGAATCGGCGAACCAGGAAAGCCCAACGTTGATCACGGTCATGGCAACATCACCAACCGCCCGCTCGCGGTGAACATCGAACGCAGCTCCGCGGGCAGCACACCCGCGATCCGGTCCAGCGCGGCCCGGCGGAGAGCGGGCGCGCCCAGCTCGGCCAGGACCAGGTCGGCGCCGATGTCCGCGGCCAGCGCGGCGGCCTCCGCGGGCCGGCCCAAGTGGTGCAGCGCCAATGCCTCGTACTTCTTCGACGCGTGTGTCCGGGAACTGACCAGGAGTTCCTCGGCGACCGAAGGATCCAGCCTGGTCCGCATCTCCAGCATGCGCAGCAACGCCCGCGGCCGGAACGGCAACGACCGCTCCAGCATCGGCACGGCCTTCGCGACCAGAGCGGCCGCCTCGTCCGCGTGACCAGTCGCCAGCTCACAGTCCGCCAGAGCCAACAAGGCATGCAGCTCCTGCTCCAGTTCGAGCGCGCCACCACCCCGATGAGCGAGCTCAACCGCTTCGTCCTGCCCTATATCGCCATCCGCAATCGGGCTGCCGGCTACGCGGTGTCGATCGTCAAGGCGGGTATGCAGGTGGTGGGCCGCCCGGCCGGCCCGGTCCGCTCTCCGCTCACCGAGCTGA
>CBIMJO010000629.1:0-6174 GCA_966244135.1 uncultured Actinocrispum sp.
GATCGCCAGGAACGGGCCGACGGTCTGCGAGGGAGTCGTCATTCGTCGTCGTCCTCTTCCTCGAACGGAGTGGCGTCCCGGCCGCGCAGCACGATGTCGAACTCGAAGGCCAGCGCCCAGTTGGCCTTGGTGCGGGACATGTCGAACCGGGAGACCATCCGGTCGCGGGCGACCGGGTCGGACACCGAGTTGAAGATCGGGTCCTGGAAGAACAGCGGGTCGTCCGGGAAGTACATCTGGGTGACCAGCCGCTGCGTGAAGGACCGGCCGAACAACGAGAAATGGATGTGCGCGGGCCGCCAGGCGTTGTCGTGGTTCTTCCACGGGTACGCGCCGGGCTTGATCGTGGTGAACGTGTAGCGGCCGTCGGAGTCGGTCAGCGCCCGGCCGGCGCCGTCGAAGTTCGGGTCCACAGGGGACGGCCAGCGGTCCTCGACGTGTTTGTACCGGCCACCGGCATTGGCCTGCCAGATCTCCACGAGCGAGTCGGGAATCGGTTTCCCGTCGCCGTCCAGCACCCGGCCGTGCACGATGATCCGCTGTCCTTGCGGCTCGCGCAGGGTCAGGTCGTTGTCCTGCGGCCCGATCCGGCCCGGGCCGAGCAGCGGGCCGGTGACCTCGGTCAGCTTCTGCGGCAACAGAACCAAAGGCCGGCTGGGGTGCCGCAGCTTGGTCGAGCCGTAGCCGGGGAAGTCGAGCGGCGGGTGTGTTCCCTCAGGGTCTTTGCGGTACAACGAAATCCTCCTAGGCGAACGGGAGGCCGACGTAGTTCTCGGCGAGGCTGGTCGCGGCGGCGGTCGAGGAAGCGGTGTAGCGCAGCTGGGACAGCTGCAACCGCTGCTGGAACGGGTCCGCACCGGGCGCCCGGTGCAGCATGGTGGTCATGAAGTACGAGAAGTGCTCGGCGCGCCACACCCGGCGCAGGCAAGTGTCCGAATAGGACTCGACGAGCCCCGGATCGCCCTCCTGCAGCAGCGCCTTGAAAGCACGGGAAAGCACACGGACGTCGGCGATGGCGAGGTTCATCCCCTTGGCACCGGTCGCCGGGACGATGTGCGCGGAGTCGCCGGCCAGGAACAGCCGCCCGTAGCGCATCGGCTCCACCACGAAGCTGCGCATCGGCGCGAGCAGCCGCTCCACCACCGGGCCCTCGTTCAGCGCGAACCCGAACCGCGCGTTGAGCTCGTCCCAGATCCGCGAGTCCGGCCAGTCGGCGATCACGTCGTGCGGGTCGACCTGCAGGTACAGCCGGGTCAGCTCGGGCGATCGCATGCTGTGCAACGCGAACCCGCGCGGGCTGTTGCAGTAGATGAGCTCCTCGTTGGACGGCACCGCCTTGGCCAGGATCCCCAGCCAGGCGAACGGGTACACGTGGTCGTAGGCCGTCACCACATTGTCCGGGATGGACGAACGGCTCACCCCGTGGAAGCCGTCGCACCCGGCGATCACGTCCGCTTCCAGGGTTTGGTTGACCCCGTTGGCATCCCGGTAGGTGATCCGCGGCAGATCCGAGGTCAGGTCGTGCAGGGCGACATCGGAGACCTCGAACCGGATGTCCGCACCCGCGGAGAGCCGGGCGGCGATCAGGTCCTTGACGATCTCCTGCTGCCCGTAGACGGTGATCTCCTTGCCGGTCAACGCATGGAAGTCGATCCGGTGGTCGGAGCCGTCGAACCGGAGGATGACTCCCTGGTGCCGCAGGCCCTCCCGGTCCAGCCGTTCGGCGAGACCCACCTCCCGCAGCAGTTCGACGCTCGGGTGCTCGACGACACCGGCGCGGACGCGGGCCTCGACGTACTCCCGGCTGCGGGCCTCCAGCACGACCGAGTCGATGCCGTCCAGCCACAGCAGGTGGGACAGCAGCAAGCCGGCGGGACCTGCCCCGACGATGGCGACCTGGGTGCGCATGAACCCCACCTTGGCGGAAAACCGGCACGTCAGCGAGCCCGCTTTCCGCTCAATGGAAGGCACACTGATAGCCATGACGACGAAGTCGGTCGCGGGCCGGGTGTTCCTGCTGCTGGACGCGTTCACCGAGAGCAAGCCCGCGCTCACCCTCTCGGAGCTTAGCGCCGCGGCCGGGCTGCCGCTGAGCACCACGCACCGGCTGGCCGGCGAGCTGACCGCGTGGGGCGGCCTGGCCAAGGGCGCGGACGGCCGCTACCGGATCGGCCTGCGGCTGCTGGAGATCGGTTCGCTCTCGCCGGGCAGTCTCAGCCTGCGCGAGCGGGCGATGCCGTTCCTGGAGGACCTCTACGAGGCCACGCGGCAGAACGTCCAGCTCGCGGTGCGGGACGATCTCGAGGTCGTCTACGTGGAGCGGATCTCGGCCCGCGGCGCGGTCAACATCCTCACCCGGGTGGGCAGCCGGATGCCGCTGCACGCGGTCGGCGTCGGCCTCGTCCTGCTGGCACATGCCGACGCGGATGTGCGGGACCGGGTATTCGCGCGGCCGCTGGAACGATTCACCGAGATGACCATCTCATCGGTGCCACAGTTGCGAGAAATACTCGCGTCCACCCGGCGGGACGGATATGTGGTCAGCGACCGGCAGCTGGAGATGATCACCAAGTCGATAGCTGCGCCGATTCGCGACGCGGGAAACGCCGTTATCGCGGCGCTGTCCATTGTCGTGCCGGTGGAAACCGATTCACGCACGCTGATCCCGGCGGTTCGCGCGGCCGGTCAGGGCATTTCCCGGGCGATGGGCTGGCGGCCTACGACGCGGCCTTCGTGACCGTCTCCGCCTGCGCGCAGCCGCACCCACCGGTCACCTGCCAGCACTCCAGCACGAGTTCGTGCTGGTCAACGGTCAGAACTTCGCATCCGGAGTCGGTGCATTCGAGGGTGGCGTCCACATGCTGGACGAGCGTCCCATGACAGTGCTCGATCCCCCGGCTGCACAGCAGGCATTCGATGAGCATTCACCGTTGCTACTACATCCGGGGGATCGACAGCGTCAGGACACGCCGAGGGAATCAGGATTCCGAGTCGTCCTCATGCCCGATGAGGTCCGCCAGGTCCCACTGGCCGAACTCTTCACGCAGCTCGTCAAAGATCGGTGTCTCCCCCATGGTGGCGTTCATCGCCATAGCCCCTCTCCCTTCACATAGCGTGCGCCCGCATACCCCCACGAGACGTACGCCTGTCACCCGTATGACGTAAAACGCCCCGATTTCATTCCGGGTCTTTTGAGTGACTTACGTCTCATTAGCCTCAGCGGTTCATCCTGGAGTACTGTTCGGGATAAGAACTTCTGTTCGCCATGCGCACAAATAGCCGTGTTCGCCAAGGAGGAGCAGCTCATGGCCCGTATCGCGTCGCTCGCCGAGGCCGTCGGCGAGCTGGTGCACGACGGTGACCAAGTCGCCCTGGAGGGCTTCACGCACCTGATCCCGTTCGCCGCGGGGCACGAGATCATCCGGCAGGGCCGCACGGACCTGACCCTGGTGCGGATGACGCCCGACCTGATCTACGACCAGCTGATCGGCGCCGGCTGCGCCCGCAAGCTCGTCTTCTCGTGGGGCGGCAACCCGGGAGTCGGTTCACTGCACCGGTTTCGTGACGCCGTTCAGCATTCCTGGCCGGTGCCACTGGAGATCGAGGAGCACAGCCACGCGGGGATGGCGAACCGTTACGTGGCGGGCGCTTCCGGCCTGCCGTTCGCGGTGCTGCGCGGCTACACCGGCACGGACCTGCCGAAACAGACCGACACCATCAAGCCGGTCACCTGCCCGTTCACCGGCGAGGTGCTCACCGCGGTGCCCGCGCTGAACCCGGACGTGACGATCGTGCATGCCCAGCGCGCGGACCGGAAGGGCAACGTGCAGCTCTGGGGCATCACCGGGGTGCAGAAGGAGGCGGTGCTGGCGGCCAAGCGCTCGCTCGTCACGGTCGAGGAGATCGTGGACGAGCTGGAGCCGCGGCCGAACGCGGTCACCCTGCCCGGCTGGGTGGTCACGATGGTCGCCGAGGCGCCCCGGGGTGCGCATCCCTCGTACGCGCACGACTATTACGTGCGGGACAACGAGTTCTACAAGCAGTGGGACGTCATCAGCCGGGACCGTGACTCGTTCGGACAGTGGCTTGCGGAGATCCGATGACCTACACGACCGATGAGATGATGACCGTGGCCGCCGCACGTTCCCTGCGGGACGGCACTTCGTGCTTCGTGGGCATCGGTTTGCCCAGTACGGCGGCGAATCTGGCCCGCGCCACGCACGCGCCGGACCTCGTGCTGATCTACGAGTCCGGTTGCATCGGCGCCAAACCAGGCCAACTGCCACTGTCCATTGGCGACGGCATCCTGGCCGAGACGGCCGACTCCCTGGTCAGCGTGCCGGAGATCTTCAACTACTGGCTGCAGCCCGGGCGGATCGACGTCGGCTTCCTCGGCGCGGCCCAGCTGGACCGGCACGGCCGGATCAACACCACCGTGATCGGTGACTACGCCGACCCGAAGGTGCGGCTGCCCGGAGCCGGTGGGGCGCCGGAGATCGCGACCGCGTGCAAGGACGTGGTGATCATCGTGCGGCAGTCCAAACGGACCTTCGCGGAGCGGCTCGACTTCGTCACCTCGGCCGGTCGTCCCAGCATGATCATCACGGATCTGGGCGTGCTGCGGCCGCGGGACGGCGAGTTCGTGCTGACCCAGGTCCACCCCGGAATCGAGGTCTCCCAGGCCATCGAGGCCACCGGCTGGCCGCTGCAGGTGTCGGCGGACCTGACCACCACCGAGCCACCCACCCCCTCGGAGCTGACCGCCTTGCGCCGCCTGACAGGCTAGGAGCCGTGTTCGACGAACTGTTCGGCAAACTGGACGACCACGACTGGCTGGTCGCGCTGCTGGACGCCGAGCGGGCGCTGGCCGTCGTGCTCGGCCGGGCCGGGCTGATCCCCGACGAGGCCGCCAAGGACATCGCGCGCTGCTGCTCGGCCGACGCCTTCGACCCGGTCCAGATCGGACAGGGCTCGGTCGCCGCGGGCAATCCCGTTGTGCCGTTGGTCAAACGGCTGCGGTCGCTGGTCCGCCCGGACTGCGCCCGGTACGTCCACTTTGGAGCAACCAGCCAGGATGTGCTGGATACGGCGGCCTCCCTGGTCGCCACCCGTGCGCTGACACCGATGCTGGCCGACGCGAAGGCGGCGGCCGATCGGTGCGCCACGCTCGCGGACGAGCACCGCGACACCTTGATGATCGCGCGGACCCTGATGCAGCAGGCTCTGCCGACGGTGTTCGGCCTCAAGTGCGCGGGCTGGCTGGTGGCGCTGGACGAGGCCCTGGCCGGGCTGCGTCGCGTCGAACTGGCGGCCCAGCTTGGCGGCGCGGTCGGAACACTGTCAGTTTTCAACGACGCCAGCATTCCGGACGCTTTCGCTGCGGAGCTCGGCCTCGCGGCCCCAGTGATCCCATGGCACACCAACCGGACCCGGATGGGCGCTCTCGCGGGTGCCCTGGGCGTGCTGGCGGGCGTGCTCGGCAAGATCGCGCTCGACGTGACGCTGATGGCGCAGACCGAGGTCGGCGAGGTCGCCGAGGCCACCGGCGGCGGTTCGTCGACCATGCCGCACAAGCAGAACCCGACCCGGTCGGTGCTGATCACCGCCGCCGTGCGGCAGGTCCCCGGCCTGGTGTCGACGATGCTCGCGGCCATGCCGCAGGAACATGAGCGCGCGGCCGGGAACTGGCACGCCGAATGGGAAACGCTGTCCTCGTTGCTGCGCCTGACCGGCGGCGCCACCGCCCGGACCCGCGACCTGCTCGACGGACTGCGGGTGAACCCGGACCGCATGCGCGCCAACCTGGACCTCACCGGTGGGCTGGTGATGGCCGAAGCGATCTCGACCCGCATCGGTAACGGCGAAGTGGTGGCCGAGATCGCCCGCGAGTCGGTGGCTTCGGGAAAGCCGTTCCGGGACTGCCTGATCAAGGATGACCGGATCACCCTGTCCACTGAGGACATCGACGCGGCCTTGGACCCGAGGGCGTACCTCGGCGCCGCCGCGGACTTCATCGACCGGGCGTTGCGGCGATGAGCGACTTCGTGCAGTCCCTGGAACGCGGGCTCGCGGTGATCCGCGCGTTCGACGCCGAACACCCCGAGCTGACGCTGAGCGATGTCGCCCGGATCACCGGCCTCATGCAGGGCCGGCGCGACCTGCTCGACGTCGGCC
>CBIMJO010000630.1:0-6174 GCA_966244135.1 uncultured Actinocrispum sp.
GGATTTACGCGGCGGGGCAGAGCTGTCCGGTCACCGACGACTTTCTCGGGTTCCTCGGGCAGTCGCAGTACCTCTTCGGGCAGATCGAGATCACCTACGGCATGGGCCTGAGGCTGGTGATGTACCTCGGCTTCTGGTACGCGCTCACCCGGACCGCCTGGGGCAAGCACGTTTACGCGGTCGGCAACGACCCGGAGGCCGCGCGGCTGTCCGGAATCCACGTGCGGCGCAACGTTCTCGGGGTCTACATCGTCGCCGGGATCGTCTACGGGATCGCCGCGTGGCAGGCGCTCGGGCGGGTGCCGAACGCCGATCCGAACGCGTTCCAGACCGGCAACCTCGACTCGATCACCGCGGTGGTGATCGGCGGGACCAGCCTGTTCGGCGGGCGCGGAAGCGTGCTCGGCACGTTGGTGGGCGCGTTGATCGTGGCGGTGCTGCGGTCCGGGTTGACGCAGGCCGGGATCGACAACCTCTACCAGGACGTGGCCACCGGCATCCTGGTGATCGCGGCGGTCGGGCTGGACCGGTTGTCCCGAGGGAGGCAGCGATGACCCCCGTGCTGGAGGGTGTCGGCCTGGTCAAACGCTATGGCCGGGTGACCGCGATGGACGGCGCCGACTTCGACCTGCGGGCCGGCGAGGTGCTCGCGGTGGTCGGTGACAACGGCGCCGGGAAGTCCACGTTGATCAAGGCCTTGTCCGGCGCGGTGATCCCGGACGAGGGCCGGATCCTCGTCGACGGCACCGAGGTCCGCTTCCACGGCCCGCTGGACGCCCGCAAGAACGGCATCGAGACCGTCTACCAGGACCTCGCGCTCGCGCCCGCCCAGGACATCGCGACCAACATGTTCCTCGGCCGCGAACGGCGCCGGACCGGCCTGCTGGGCGGCGCGTTCCGGCTGCTGGACCAGCGCGGGATGCGGGCCGAGGCCCGGCGCGTGCTGGACGAGCTCGGCATCGACATCAAGTCCATGACCCAGTCGGTGGAAACGTTGTCCGGCGGGCAACGCCAGGCCGTGGCGGTCGCCCGGGCGGCGGCGTTCGGCACCCGGGTCGTGATCATGGACGAGCCCACCGCGGCCCTCGGCGTGGCGGAGTCGGCCAAGGTGCTCGAACTGATCGGCCGGATCCGCGACCGCGGCCTGCCGGTGGTCCTGATCAGCCACAACATGCCGCACGTGTTCGAGATCGCCGACCGCGTGCACGTCCACCGCCTCGGCAAACGGGTCGCGGTGGTGTCGCCGAAGACGCACAGCATGAACGAGGTCGTCGGCCTGCTCACCGGCGCCCTGCGGCTGACCGCCGAGGGCACGATCGAAGAGGTCGGGCAAGCGGTGACCACCGGGCTGGACCGGTGATCCTTGCCGTCGGGTTGTGCACGCTCGACCTGGTCCAACGGGTCGCTGAGCTGCCCGTACCGGGCCAGAAGGTGCAGTCGGCCGAGGTCGAGCTGGTGGCCGGTGGACCGGCGGCCAACGCGGCGATCGCGATCGCCGCGCTCGGCCACCCGGTCCGGCTGGTCACCGTGCTGGGTGCGCATCCGTTGGCGGGCTTGGCAAAGCGCGACCTGGAGCGGTACGGCGTCGAAGTCCAGGACGTCCTGCCGGACCTTGCCGAGCCGCCCACGATCAGCGCGGTCTCGGTCCGTGAGGCCGATGGGGAACGAACGGTCGTCTCGCACAACGCCTTGAACACCAACGCGGAAGCCGTGATCGATCAGTCCAATGTGGACACTGTATTGATCGACGGCCACCATCCGTCGCTGGCCCTGACCGCGGCAAGAGAAGCGAAAGTCCCCGTGGTGCTGGACGCGGGCAGCTGGAAGCCCGTTTTTCCCGAGCTGCTGCCGCACGTGGACGTCTGCGCCTGCTCGTCGGCGTTCCGTGGCGAGGTCGACTGCCCGGTGGTGACCTGGACCGACGGCCCGGATCCGGTCCGCTGGCGGATCGGCGGTCAGATGTATACAGCCCGTATACAACCTGTATACGCAGTGGATACGTCTGGTGCGGGCGATGTCTGGCATGGAGCACTCGCATTGGGGATAGCGCGGTTGGGGCGCGTGCCGGAGGCTGCGGACATGCCGTCGCTGATCGAGTTCGCGAACTGGGCGGCCGGCGTCCGGGTACAGCACAAGGGGGCGAGCTGGCGCAATGAACTTCGATGACCTGGTCGCGAGAGCCACGGCGCTGGGCGGCGGCGGACGGGGCATGCTCGGCATCTGCGGCGCGCCCGGGGCCGGCAAGTCCACCCTGGCCGCCGAGCTCGTCGAGGCCCTGGGCGACAAGGCCGTGTACGTCGGCATGGACGGCTTCCACCTGGCCCAGGTCGAGCTGGAACGCCTCGGCCGGACCGAGCGCAAGGGCGCGCCGGACACGTTCGACGCCGCCGGCTACGTCAACCTGCTCCGGCGCCTGCGCGACCAGACCGAGATCGTCTACGCCCCGCAGTTCCGCCGCGAGATCGAGGAACCCATCGCCGGCGCGGTCCCGGTGTTCCCGGAAACACCACTCATAGTGACCGAGGGCAACTACCTCCTGGTGCCCGAGCATCCCTGGGGTGACGTACGCCACTTGCTCGATGAAGTCTGGTTCCTGGCGCCCAGCGAGACCGAGCGGCACCGCCGCTTGATCGCCCGCCACGAGCAATTCGGCCGCTCACCGGAGCAGGCTCGTGACAGGGCGTATGGCTCCGATGAACGCAACGCAACCGTGATCAACGCTACGGCGAACCTCGCTGATCTCGTGCTATCGGGCTAACGCCCCGATCTCGTGCTGTGGAACGTCCGATAACGGCGTGCTCACGATCAGTGGTGCCGCCCCGGACTTCCGGCACTATGGCTGAGTGGCCGTCCCCCGATGATCTCCCCGGCCACGTGAAAGGACGGAACAGTCATGCCCACGTTGAGCGGGGTGCACCACATCGCGCTGACCGTGACTGACGTGGAGCGCAGCATCCCCTGGTACGAGCGGGTACTGGGGTTCACGGTGATCGGCAAACAGGACGAGGACGCCGTCGGCGTGCGCAAGGCGTTCCTGCGCGGGCCGGGCGAGGGGTTCGCGATCACCCTCGTGCAGCATCCGTACGCGGCCGGCTCGTTGTTCGACGAGAAGCGCCCGGGTCTCGACCACGTCTCCTTCTCGGTGCCGGACGGGGTCTGCCTGGCCGAGTGGACCGACCGGCTCAACGAGCACGGGGTCACGTTCTCGCCGATCACCGAGGAGATGAGCGCTCCGGGAACGTCGGTCGTGGCATTACGCGACCCGGACGGCATCCAGATCGTCCTGTGGGCGGAGAAGCCCTAATCCGCGGTCGCTGAGACCAGCTGGGCGGGTTTGCGCATTTCCTGGCGATAGCGCCAGATCCCCCACACGGTCCCGGCCACGAAGAACACGATGCCGACGACCATCACGGTGGTCAGCAGCCATGGGAACTGCTCGAGCACTCCAGCGCCGTAGTAGCCGAGCAGCACCAGGGTCGGCACCCAGAGAACAGCGCCAGTCGCGGTGGCCGTCATGTACCTGCGCGAGTCCATGGCCGCCGCGCCGGCGATCAGCGGCGCGAGCGTGCGGATCCACGGGATCCAGCGGGCCAGCACGATGGCCCAGAAGCCGCGCCGGTCGAGGAAATCGCGTGCCTTGGCGAGACGTTCGACGCTGAGCACCCGGCCGCCCAGGCGCCCGGTCAGCGACGACCCCGCGCGTCTGCCCAGGACGTAACCGAGCTGGTTGCCAACGACGGCGACGATGGTCGCCACGATGGACAGCGACCACGCCTGCACATCGTGCATGCCCTGCTGGGCGAGCACGAGACCGGCGGTGAACAGCAGCGAGTCGCCCGGCAGGAACAAACCGACGACGAACGCGCACTCCAGGAAGACGAAGCTGAGCACGATCAGCCAGACCACGAGCGGCCCGTTCGTGCTTAACCAGCCCATCACATCCATTTCAGCAGGGTACGTGGTGATCAGCCGCGGACGAACTCGGCCACGTAACGAAAAGCCTGGCGCGCTTCGGGAATCGCGTTGCCGAACGCTTGGAACACATGGATCTGGCCCGGCCATTCTTGCAGCTCATGGCGGATTTCCGCCTGCGCAAGGGATGCCGCCAGCTGCCGAGAGTCCTCAAGCAGGCACTCCGTGTCACCAACCTGGATCAGCGCCGGTGGCCAGCCTTTCTTGTCGTTTTTCAGCACCGCGATCCGGTTCTCGCCCGGATCCCGTTCACCGAGATATGCGTACCGGCAGGCGAGAATCCCGTTGGGCGACAGGAATGGGTCGCGGCGCAGCTTGTCCCTCGTGAACGACGAATCGCCGCTCAGGTCGAGCCAGGGCGAGAAGAACACGGCGTGGCTGGGTGCCGGCAGGTCCAACCGGACCAGGTCGTCCAGCAGGCAGGCGGTCAGGTGCCCGCCCGCCGAGTCACCCGAGACAACGATCCGGTCCGCGGGAAAACCCTTGTCCAGCAAGGTGCGGTAGACCGCGAGGCAGTCGTCGGCCGCGGCCGGGTAACGGTGTTCCGGCGCCAGTCGATAGTGCGGCAGGAACACCGGCCGCCCAGTGCGTTTCGACATGGACCAGGCCAGACCCCGGTGGGAGTTGGGCGATCCGAACGTGAACCCGCCGCCGTGCAGGTGCAGCACCATGCCATTGGCGATCGACGCGCCCTGCGCCTGCACCCACAGGCCTGGAACACCGCCATAGCGCGCCAGCCACACCTTTGTACCGCGTGGCAACCGCCGTAGCGCGGAGCTGCTCAGAAGTCCCCGCATGGCACGGAGTTGCGCGCCGCGCGGTACCCACCGGTCGGCCCGCGGGCGTATCCGGGTGGCAAAGAACCGTTCCAGCCGAACGCTTTCCGGTGACGGCGTCACGACTGGGCCAGCTCACCGGCCAGCTGCCAGGTGCGCTTGTGTTCCTCCGGTGTGGCGAACCCCATGTCGCTGACGATCACGTCGGTCGCGCCCGCGTCGAAGTAGCTGCGGATCCGCTGGGCCACGAACTCCTCGTCGCCGAACACGCCCACGTCCGCGGGCCCGCTCGCGCCGCCACGGTCCATGACCGTCCGGTACGAGGGAATGTCGTTGTAGATGGCCATTACGCGCTTCATAGTGGCGCGTTTCCGGTCCGGGTCGGCGGTGACGATCGCTGGCACGATCACCATGATCCTCGGCCGGTCCGGGCGTCCGGCGGCGGCCTTGGTCATGGTGGGCACGATGAAGTCCGCCAGCACCTTGGGCGTGGCCAGGAACGGCATGGTCCCGTCGGCCAGCTCACCCGCGACCCGCATCGCCTGTGGCCCCATCGCGGCCACGATGACCGGCACGGCCGGGTCCGCGCCCGGAACCTTGCCCGGGAACAGGCTGCGCGCTTGCACGGTCTCGCCCTGCACGTCGACCGTTCCCTCGTGGAACAGGCTGTGCAAGATCTCCAGGTACTCGCGCAGGTGCCGGATCGGGCGGTCCCAAGGGGTTCCGTAGATGTTGTCGGCCCACGCCTTCACCGCGAACCCGATCGCCAGCGTGAACCGGCCGTGCGTGGCGGCCTGGGCGGTCTGCGCCTGGCTGGCCAGCAGCATCGGATGCCTTGGGTAGATCGGCGTCACCGCCGTGCCGACCTCGAGTTCCGGCACCGCCTGGCCGACCAGCGCCGCCGACATCACCGCGTCATGCTCGAACCCCTGGGCGAACCAGAACGACCGCACGCCGTAGCCGGCCGCCTCACGCGCACTGTCCTTGAAGTAGTCCAGGGCGTTGCCGACCACGGGGTCCGTCGCGGGCCCGAGCACAACACCGATCCTCATGCGCGCAATGTAGCGTGCAACTCCCCGGCCACCCCCCAGGTGCGCCTGCCGTCTAGGGCTGTCCCCAGACCTTGGTGGCTGATCAGCACATGCCCATGATCGGCGAACCAGATCGACGGCACCCCAAGGTCTTTCGCCTCACGGGTCAGCTCGATCAACGTGTCGATGGCGTTGTCCGGCCGGTGATCAGGCCGCAGCCGAGTTTTCGGTGACCTCGCGGACGAACGTGCCGATGTGCTTGATGGCGGCGTTGGCCTCGGGCAGCAGCGGGGCGAACCAGTGGAACACGTGCACCTGGCCCGGCCACACCTGCAGGTCGCAGTACCCGCCGGAGCGCTCGATCGACGCGGCCATCCGTTCGGAGTCGCCAAGCA
>CBIMJO010000631.1:0-6172 GCA_966244135.1 uncultured Actinocrispum sp.
GCGAGGCGGTCCGCGGCGCCGAGGATGGCAAGTTGATGACGATCGGCATCACGCCGACCCGGCCGGAGACCGGCTACGGGTACCTGCAGTGCTCGGCCACCGCGGCGCTGGGCGTGCAGCAGCAGGTGCTGGAGTTCAAGGAGAAGCCGTCGCTCGAGGTCGCGACGGAGTACCTGGAATCGGGTCGCTACCTGTGGAACGCCAGCATGTTCGTCTGGCGGACAGACGTGTTCCTGCGGGAGCTGGAGCAGCGCCGGCCGGACGTGTACGAGCCTGTCACGAAGATCGCGTCGCTGTGGGACACCGACCGGCGGGACTCGGTCGTCGGCGAGCTGTGGCCGTCGATCCCCAAGGTCGCCGTCGAATACGCAGTGATGGAACCGGCCGCCGAAGAGGGGCTCGTCGCCACCGTTCCGGGTGATTTCGGCTGGAGCGACATCGGCGATTTCGAGACGCTCGGTGAGCTGCTCGCCACTTCCGTGGACGGCGCCCGCGTCGTGTCCTCGCCCGACGCTGGCAAGGTTGTGTCGATCGACTCATCCGATCTGGTGGTTCTCCCAGCGGGCGGGCGGCTCGTGGCCACGCTGGGTGTGCGGGACCTGATCGTGGTGGACACCCCGGACGCTGTGCTTGTCTGCAACCGGTCCAGGGCACAGGACATCAAACGGCTCACCGAGATACTCCGTGACCGCGGTGAGACCACGTACGTCTAAGATCAACATACGGATTTCAGTTCTTCCCTGACGACAGCGGCCTCAAGGGAATACTCTGGTGGTAACACAACAGCCGGTGGCGGTGCCGGCTTGAGGCGACGCGGGAGAGGCCAAAGCATGGACCCCCGGGAGCGAGCCGATGCTGCGCTAGCCCGTGCTCGTGCACGCGGCGCCTTTGTGGTGACCCCAGAGGACGCCATATCGCCCATGGACGCGGCGAGCACACTGCAGATCCCCCGGATCGTGGTGTCGTCGCTGGACCAGCAGCAGGGCAACGAGAACGAGCAGACCATGGTGGTGCAGCACCCCCTGGCCCAGAGCCAGCCCACCCAGTCCCAGCCCTCACCCCGGCCGCCCCACCAGCCCTACGCCCCACCCCAGCAACACCACCACCCCCAGCAGCAGCAGCACCCGAGCCCCCTCCCCCGGCAGGCATCGCCGCAGGAGCACGACCCCGAGGGCAAGGTCCCCACCGTCCAGCAACCACCCAAACCTCGCAGGACGATGTCCGAGCGGCTGGACGGCACGCTCTAGGTTTCATGCACGGCACGCTTAGCCGCGCATTCCCGGTATTTCCGGTATTTCCGACGGCGTTTCCGGCGCTGTTAAGGGCGCCCAATTCCGGCTGTGCGGAGGGCGTGGCCCACAGCAATGCGGCCTGAGTTCCGTGCGCTCCCCCGACCACCAGTCAGGTGGGCCGCCTCTGGACCAGGAATGGTGATCTTCGAGGCCGGAACGGATGGGTGCCTCCAGGCCAGGGATGGGCGGCCTCCGGGGCCGGAACGGGTGGCAGGCGCTTGCGGCCCGTGGATCGTCTGGGCCGCCTCCGGCCGCCGGAATCGACTAGACCGCCTCCGGCTGCCGGAATCGCTGGCGGGGCGCCTCCGCCCCGGATCAACTCGGCCCCTCGGAATCGGTGAGGCCCTTCCGGCCCTGAGAATCGTTCCTGAGGCCCTCTGGCCCGTATCGATGGTCGAGGTGCCTCCAGCCCACGTAATCCGGCATCCGGGGTGTGGGTGTCTGGCTGGGGTTGGGGTGAAGCGGGGGGTGGGGGTTGTGTAGGAGTGGACCAGGCGGGCGAGGGCGGCGTGGCATTCGTGTTCGCCCTCGTCGGTGGTCGCGTGGGTGCGGGCGAAGGTTTTGAGGGGTGGGCGGTAGCGGTAGCGGTCGGGGCCCGCGGGTTCGATGAGGTGCTGGTCGAGGAGGGCTTCGAGGAGGGTCTCGGCGGTGTCCGGGTCGGTGTCGAGGAGGGCGGCGGCCGCGTGGATGGTGATGTCCGGGCTGTCGGCGAGGGACACCAGGCGGAAGGCGCGTGCTTGGGCCGGTGGGAGGTCGGCGAGGGCCGATTCGTAAGGGCGTTCCAGCTCAACGCATTCGACCGGTTGGGGATGCTGCCAGTCCGGCTTGCGGATCCGCTTCTCGGCGGCGGCGAGTGTCCAGTTCGGACGCGCGGCGAGCCGGCTGCCCAGCGCGCGGATGATCTGCGGCAACCCGTCGGTCGCGGCCACCAGGCGGTCCGCGGACTCGGGTTCGGCCTGCAGCCGCACGGAACCGACGATCCGCGAAAGCAACGAGTACGCCTCGGCCGGCCGCAACGGCTCCAGCTTCACCCAGCGCACGGAAGGCACCCCGAACAACCGCTGACGCGAAGTGATCACCGCCGCGCCACCGGACGCGGGCAGCAGCGAAGTCACCTGCGCGGCCTCCCGAGCCCCGTCGATCACCACCAGCACCTTGCGCCCGGAGGTGTACGTCCGCCAAGCGGCCACCTGCTCGGCCGGAACCGAAGGAACCGCCATTCCCAGGCCCCGCAACAACCCCGGCAACGGATCGGGCGTCACCGAAAGGTCCACAAAGAACTGTCCATCCGGGAACGAAGAAGCCACCGCCAGCCCCGCGCGCACCGCCAGCGCGGTCTTGCCCAACCCGGCAAGCCCGACAATGCCAACAACACCGGAAGACCCCACGCCATCCAGAATCTCCAGCAACGCCGAGTCACGGCCGACGAAGTCAGGCAGCTCCGGCGGAAGCTGGGCCGGAACCGGGGACACCCCGGACGGAGCCGCTGCCAGACCGGGATCCGAGCCGAGGATGCGCTCATGCATGGCCCGCAGGTCCGGCCCCGGGTCGATACCCAGCTCGTCGGCGAGCACCTGCTGCGCCTCGTGGAACACCCGCAGCGCCTCGGCCTGCCGCCCCGAGCGGTACAACGCGAGCATCAGCAACTCGCGCGGCCGCTCCCGGAACGGCTCCTCGCTCACCAGCGCCGTGAGGTCCGCGATGGCCTGAACATGCCGCCCCAGCTCGATGTCCGCCGCCGCGAGGTCCTCGAGCACCGCGAGCCGCAGCTGCGAAAGCCGGAGACGCTCGAAGTTCGCGTACTCGCCACGCACACCGGCGAGCGGAATCCCCTTCCACAGCTCCAAAGCCGAGCGCAACGCAGCGGCCTTGTCCGCCACCCGGCCGGCGGAGCGCGCCGCCGCGACCAGACGCTGGAACTCCGCGATGTCAACCGAACCGCCGGGCATCGCGTACCCGCCCGCGACCGAGTCGATCGAGTCCGAGTCGAGCACACGGCGCAGCCGGGACACGTACGACCGGATCATCCCGATCGCCGCCCGCGGCGCCGACTCACCCCAGATCGCGCGGATCAGCTCGTCCGGCGTGACCGTGCCGCCGTCACGCAGCAGCATGATCGCCAGGATCGCGCGCTGCTGCGGCGAGCCCAGCTCCACCTCCTGTGCGCCGCGCCACGCCCGGACCGGGCCGAGCACCTCGAACCGCAGATCCCCGCCCACCTGCGCCCCTTTCACGGACATCGACCGACTATCCGAATGTACGTCGTCCGCGGCTCGGATGCGCAGGGGCGCCCGGAACGTGGGCCGGTCGCAGCGCGGCCATCTCCTTGCGCAGGACCGGCACCACCTCGGTGCCGAGCACCTCGATCTGCTCCAGCACGACCTTGTGCGGCAGCCCCATTCCGTCCACATTGAACAGTTGCCGCTGGTAGTCGCCGAAGTCCTCGCGGAACCGCATCGTGCGGTCGATCACCTGCTGCGGGCTGCCGACCGACAACGGCGTGAGCTCCATCGTCTCCTCGAGGGACGGTCCGCCGCCGTACACCGGCGACCGGTCGAAGTACGGCCGGAACTCGCGCACGGCGTCCTGCGAGTTGCGGCGAATGAACGTTTGCCCGCCCAGGCCGACGATCGCACTGTCGGCAGATCCGTGTCCATAGTGGTCGAAGCGGGTCCGGTACAGGTCGATCATCCGCCGGGTGTGCTCCTTCGGCCAGAAGATGTTGTTGTGGAAGAAGCCATCCCCGTAGTACGCGGCCTGTTCGGCGACCTCCGGGCTGCGGATCGACCCGTGCCACACGAACGGCGGCACGCTGTCGAGCGGGCGCGGGACGGACGTGAACGACCGCAGCGGAGTGCGGAACCGGCCCTCCCAGTCGACAGCACATTCTCGCCAAAGCCGGTGCAGCAGGGCATAGTTCTCCACCGCGAGCGCGATGCCGTCGCGGATGTCCTTACCGAACCACGGATACACCGGACCGGTGTTGCCACGGCCGAGCATCAGGTCCAGCCGGCCGTCCGCGAGGTGTTGCAGGGTCGCGTAGTCCTCGGCGATCTTGACCGGATCGTTCGTGGTGATCAGGGTTGTCGACGTGGACAGGATGATCCTGCTTGTCCGGGCGGCGATGTAGCCCAGCAGAGTGGTCGGCGAGGACGTGACGAAGGGCGGGTTGTGGTGCTCGCCGTACGCGAACACGTCCAGGCCCGCCTCCTCGGCCTTCTCCGCCGTCTCCACCGCGTTGCGGATGCGCTCGTGCTCCGATGGCGTGTGCCCGGAGGCGGGGTCGGTGGCGATGTCACCGACCCCGAAGATGCCGAACTGCATCAGAACTCGCTCTTGTGCCCGGCCAGCCAGGTGTCGAAGTCCTGCAGGGCCGGGTTGAGGGTGCGGATGTACGCCGGGTCGCGCGCCTCGGTGAAGACGGTCTCGGCCTCGATGTAGTACAGGAACGTGTTGGCGAACTCGTCCGCGGCGGGCGCGCCGGACGAGCGGACGGCCTCCGGGTCGACCGGCTGGTAGACCACCTTCTCGCCGAGGGCCTTGGTGAACTTCTCCGCGTACTGCGCGCCGGTCAGGCTCTCGCCGGCCAGGCTGACCGTCTCACCGACGAGTTCCTTGCCGCGCTTGAGGATCCCGAACGCGGTCCGGCCGATGTCCTCGCTGGCCACCCCGGCGAGCTTGCGGTCGGCCATCGGCAGGCTGAGCACCAGCACCCCGTCCTCGCCGCGGACCGGCTTGAAGTTGGTGCTGAACGCCTCGAAGTAGAAGGTGGTGCTCAGGAACGTGGTCGGCACACCCGCGTCGGTGAAGAACCTGTCCGCCTCGCCCTTGGCGTCGAAGTGCGGTACCTGGTACTCGCCGATCAGCGGGATGCGCTTGTCCTCGACCGGGACGTGCAGCCGGGTGTCCGGCAGGGTGGACCAGACCACGTGCTCGAGACCCGCGTTCCTGGCGGCCTCAGCTGCGGTCCTGGCGTGCTGCAGCTCCTTCTCGGCCGAGAAGTACTCCCAGAACGCGGTGACCACGAAGGCGCCGTACGCGCCGGCGAACGCCTTGTCCATTGTGGACTCGTCGTCCAGGTCGGCCTGGACGATCTCGGCACCGCGCGCGGCCAGCGCCTTCGCGGCCTCGGAGTCGGGGTTGCGGGTGATCGCGCGCAGCGCGAACTCGCCGCTCGGGTCGTCCAGGATGGCCCGGGCCAGCCCGCCGCCCTGCGAACCGGTGGCACCGATGACGGCAACGATCTTCTGGTTGCTCATGCCACCAGTCCACCAACCGGTCATGCACGTCCGATTGACGGCGGATATACGCCCTCTACCTGCGGGTTTCCAGCTTCAGGCGTAGCTTGAGGCCCGCTTTGATGGCGGCCAGCAGCGGCTTCCACTCGGGGCCCTGGTGGCGGTCGGCCATGTAGCGGTACGCGCTCGCGTGGTGGGCCGCGAGCATCTTTTCGGAGGACTTCGAGGTCGAATGACCACCGATGTGGGTGACCTCGGCTGACGGGACGTACACGTTCTGCCAGCCCGCCTGGCCGATCCGGTCGCCCAGGTCGACGTCCTCGAAATACATGAAGTAGCGGGGGTCGAAGCCGCTCACCGAGTCGAACGCGGCCCGGCGCAGCAGCAGGCACGAGCCGGACAGCCAGCCCGCGGTGCGCTCGACCACGGCGGTGTCGGACTGCCGGTACGCCTTGGTCCACGGGTTGTCCCGCCAGACGCGGCCGACGACCGCGTGCCCGACGCCCTTGCCCAATGACGGCAGCAGCCGCGCGGACGGGTAGACCTCGCCGTTCGGCTCACGGATCAGCGGGCCGAACGAGCCGCCCCGGGGCCAGCGCGAGGCGGCCTCCAGCAGGGTGTCGACCGAGCCGGGGCCCCACT
>CBIMJO010000632.1:0-6172 GCA_966244135.1 uncultured Actinocrispum sp.
CGTTATGACCATTTGTGGGGCCGGATTGGGCGGCATTTGCCGTGGGTGGCGACGCAGCAGGTGACGACGCATTGGTTGCGGTACACGACGTTGACGTGGGTCGAGCGCCACTTCGGGTACGCCGTGGCACGTGCTTATGCGGGGCACAGCGGCAAAGGGGATGCGGGAACCACGAGCACCTACGTCCGGGCTGACGTGCATGAGGTAGCTGCTGCGTTGGCGGCGTTGGTGGGAGAACCACACCCGCTTGCGTCTGCTGGAAGTCTGGGGAATCACGGGCTGCTGCGAGCCTCCTGACCACGAGTTTGGCCGTGCAGGTCGCCGGACTGCATTGAGGACTGTTGCCTTAGTTAAATTCCTCTAGTGACGAAAAATAGCATCGGCCCAGACAGACAGAGGCTGAACTATCGGCGGCCCGGGCGTGGTGTCAACGTCGGCCCACGATGCTGGCCATGCCGCCAGAGGTAGTGCCTGTGATGCCGCAACCCCGAAGAAACCGAAGTCGTACAGGCCGCGCGGTCGTCCCTTCGACATTGCGCGTCCAACTTTGGGTCTTTAGCCGGTCTTCAGGGGTGATGTGACTGCCCGAGGGCGAGGAGGACGATCATGCGGGGGATCGTGGCTTGGGACGTGGTCGGTGACCGGTCTGAGTGGTTTCGGCATCGCAGTGGCAGGCGACCTGGCGTCGTTCGTCGGTGCGGCGGTCAACGTACGACGGTGTGGCGGTGTGAGCCGGCGTTTGGTGGCTGGATTCCTGATGTCGTGGTGAGGGCAGTGACGACGTACTCGGTGCCCGGCGATCGAGTGCTGCTGGTCTCGGATGAACGTGGTGGCTTGCATGACGCGGCGTGGAGCGTCATCAGGCTGGGGCGCGGCGTTCGGACTCGGATGTTCGGGCAACGCGAAGGAAGCGGGACACAACCAGGACCGAATGGAGCGCAGGTCGATCAGGTCAAAGTGGTGCTCGTGTCTGTGGATCCGGAATCGGTCGGACTGGTTCGGCCGACCAGGTTGGGATCGATATTGGCGCCGCGTGGTGTGCTTGTGGTGGTTACCTACGCGGTGTGGAGTGAACGGCGGTTGTGTGATCCGGGTGGGAGTTTGATGCGTGCCGCGGCGGAGGATGGGTTGCGGTTCGTCGATCGCGTTGCGCTGTTGCAGGATCCTGAGAGCGGAGCGGTTCGAGTGCAGGGCTACGCGGATGCGTATGTGTTCGGTCGGTGTGATGTCGGATGAAGCGGGCATGGACGAGCACTCGGGTTCAGGAGTTGTCCTCGGTGTGGTCGACCGATCGGGCGTCGTGGGCCGAACAATGGGACGGCTACGTCGCTAGGGCCGACGCGGACGACGGCGGTGTGTGGCCGGCGGTCGCTGCCTACACGGTTGCCCGGTATAGCCGGTCGGGTGCGGTGGTGGTCGATCCGGATTGCGGTGGCGGAATCGTGTTGGTGGAGGCGCTGCGGGCGGGGCGGCATGCGGTCGGAATGGTCAACGATGCGGGGTGGTGGGCTATCGCTCGGGCGAACGTGTCGATGGCCAAGCGTGAGGGTGCGTGGTCGGACGGCTCGGTGCTTGATGGCACTGCGGAGCATGCGGTGGTGCGGCAGTCTGGACTTGTTCGCCGAGCAGACTTGGTCTTGACCGCGATCCGGCGGGTAAGTCCGGACTCGGATTGGGAGTCCGAACTGCGGGGGCGGGTCCGAGGCTGGAGCGAGTTGGTGCGTCCGGCCGGGTATGTGGTGCTGGTTGTTCAGCCGGTTCGGCGTCCTGATGGGACGCTGCTGGATGTGGTGTCCACAGTGCTCGATGGGGCGCTGTGTGTGGGGTTGCTGCCGGTGGATCGGTGCGTGGCGCTGCTGCCGCCCGACGACAGTGGCGGGGTCGGCCATCACGCGGTGCTGGTGTTCCGGGCGCCCGGACTGCACGAGGACAGCGCGTCTGCGGCGTGGCCGACATGGGAGTCGGCGTGACGCGTCTACGGGTGGGCCGATGAGCGGTTCTCGGCTGAGTCGGGCGCAGCGGGCAGCTGTGGTGTTCGCCGCGCTGCTGGCGTGCGGGTTGGCCGCCTACGGCGCGGCCGGCTCCTACGAGACCGTGTCCGCACTGGCCGAGCAGGTTGGTGTGCCGTTGCCTGGGCTGGTGCCGTTGGGTATCGATGGCGGCTTGATCGGTGTGGTCGTCTTGGATCTGGTGCTGGCTTGGACTGGTAGTCCGGTCGGCTGGTTGCGGCAGTTGGCTCGGCTTTTGACCGCTGGGACGGTCGCGGCGAACGTGTCGGCCGGATGGCCTTCAGCGTTGTCGGTGGGGTTGCATGCAGCCGCGCCGTTGATGTTGCTGGTGATGCTGGAGGCTGCTCGCACTGTCCTGTTGCGACGGATCGGCATCGCGACCGGCCTGGCACGAGAGAGAATCCCGTTCGGCCGGTGGGTGTTGTCGCCGTGGCGGACGTGGTCGTTGTGGCGTCGGATGGTGCTCTGGCAGATCATCACCTATCAGGACGCACTCGCCACCGAGGCACGACTCCGCCGTGCTCGTACCCAGCTACGAGTCCACTTCGGTCGGAGCTGGAAGCGTAAAGCGCCATCGGATCTCGTGTGGATGCTGGGTGTGGCTCCGTTCGCAGGCGAGGCGTGCGAGCAGGTCCACAGTCTCACCAGCAGCACCTGTCAGGCGATGAGCACTGAGGAGTCTCCTAGGGATCCGATCGCGGTGGATGCCGACCGGCTCGATGAGGCGATCCGGATCAACAAACGTCATTGGGCCGCGTACGCGCGACCGGCGTCCTCCGAGACGGTGCGCAGGCAGCTCGGCGTAGGCGCCGCTGAGGCGCGTGAATTGACCCGGGCCGTGCGGGCGATGAACCGCGCAGCGATCGACCGCGGACCCGACCAAGATCTGAGCTCTGACTGATCTGTGTAGTTGGCTGCACGATGCGACCGGCCGCCAGGCGCGGGCACTTTCGCCTTGTGTTGGTCCAAACTCTGACCACGGGCGGATGGCTGGTGCATGAAGTGTGTGGTTCGTCGGTGGGGTGGTTTTGCTGGTAGGGCTCGACCGCGTTCTCCGCGACTACCGATCACACGCGCGCGGCAGTAGTTGCCATCATGGCGGCTCCTACAGGTGAATGGCCGCGCAGCTCTATGGATGGCCACCACTGGTACAGCAGAGACAAGCAGAACCGAGACGCCTCAGGTCGCTAAACACAAGGCCGCTGCCCGGCCACGTGAACCTCTCCTGACCATCCTTATTGGACGGCAGGAAGGGTGCCCACGTGTTAACCGGTGACTGCGGTGCATAAGTTGTTGAGGTGTCCAGATGTCGCGTTCCGTGTCAGAGCTGTTCGTCCGGTATCGCGACGGTTTCGGATTGGTTGCCGGGTGGCTCGTCGCGTCTGACGGCAGACCTAGTGCTCGTTGCCTTGGCGCCGGCTAGGTATCCGGCGATGGTGCCGAGCAGAGTGAACCCGGACGCGGCCAGCGAGTCTTTGTCTGTGCTGAACGAGAGCCCGACTCCGAGTATGCCGATGGTGATCAGCCCGAAGAGGCGGGCGAACGTGATACTGAACGGCCGGGATCCGTGCGTTTCCTTGCCGTTGGCCATTGCGCTTTTCCTCGCGCGGTCGAAGAAGAAGTACACGAAAGAGAAGAGAACCAGCGCACCCGCACCGAAGACGAGGATCAATTGGACGTTGGTCATGTTGCCT
Source organism: uncultured Actinocrispum sp. (assembly GCA_966244135.1). Classification (GTDB taxonomy): domain Bacteria; phylum Actinomycetota; class Actinomycetes; order Mycobacteriales; family Pseudonocardiaceae; genus Kibdelosporangium. The sequence goes on from CBIMJO010000632.1 coordinate 3,704, forward strand.
CCTGCTCAACAGGCGACACGCCCCGTGACGCACACGCGGGTGTGCCACGGGGCGGCGTGTCTGTGCGCATCCCGTCGTCTCATGTAGACAGTCGTCTTGCATATCGACCCATACCGGACACTGTTATCTGCCGGTAGGTCACGGGCGGCATTCGATTCGGGGATCGCCACCATAACGGAGCAATATTTCGCTCACCTACGAACCACGGCTACGCGACAGGGGGGTGTGGACAAATCGCTGGTACTCGATCGTCGGGGCGTGCTCCATATCGCGCTTGCGCCGACAAACCTCGACACAGAAGAGTGGGGTGTGACCACTTGAACTACAGGTCAACCCCTATGTAGAATCTCTACATGGCCGACGTTCGGGTGACCGACAAGGTTGCAAGTGTGCTCAGCGCGTTCCTTGAGAAGGTCGACCAGCCTCAGTATGGCTTCGACCTCATGCGGAAGTGTGGGCTGGCGAGCGGGTCGCTCTATCCAATCCTTGCCCGGCTTGAACGGGCAGGTTGGATCGCGGGGAAAGTCGAAGAGGTCGACCCCGTCGACGAGGCTCGTCCGCCGCGGAAGTACTACCTGCTCACCGGTCACGGAGTGGTCGAAGCGACCAGAGAGTTGGCCATCCTTCGCGCGAAGCTGCGCACCCCCGTGGGGCTTCTGCGTCAGCCGACCGAGGAAAGGGGTCTCGCATGAAAACCTTCCTCGCCGTACTCGGCGGCATGCTGCTCCTCGTCCTGGGCAAAGCTGCCGGGAGTGTGCTGAGCAAAGAAGTGGAGGGGCGGCTGGAACAGATCAGCTTCGTCATCCTGTGCCTGGCTCGACGAAGGCTTCCCGTTGAGTTACGGGAGCAGAAGCATGATCAAGAGTGGAAGCCCGAGCTGGACCACATCAACACTGAACACAAAGAGCGCCCGCTCACCCAGCTGTTGCGGGGACTGCGCTTCGCGACTGGGTTGCTGCTGTCTGCCCGCAAGATTGCTCGCGAGGCGGGAATCCCTCCACTCTGGACCCGAGGGCTGCGAGCCTTCGCCGCCGCGAGCCCACGGATGAAGTTCTGCGTATACCTCGCAAGTTTCGTAGCCGTGTGCACCCTGGTTATCGCGAGCCTCCTGCTCGGCGCTGCCGCCATCACAGCACTCGGCGGCACCGTTCCGGCTTTCATGTCCGACACGACCACCAAACCTCTGATGGCAGGCACGGTACTTCTGTGGCTCATGTCCGGACAGATCCTCCTTGTCGCATGGCCGACCACGGCCAGTGACCAACAACATCCCTGACCGATACGGGTCCGGCGTGGTATCGAACTACTGCAGGAGCGTCGCGGCGCCACGCTCACTCGTAAAAGATCCAGGCCGCCGACCAGTGACCCAGGCCGGTTCGGCACCGACCCTTCGTGAGCGGTGGACCGGTCTGAGCCCGTCTGAGTCCGAGTCCGAACTCGGACTGATCACGGTTGGCCGGACCCGATCATGTCCGGCCAGCCGGAGTCGGGTCAGGCGAGTGGGTGTGGTTCGCCGGTGAGGGAGGCAAGGGCTGCGGCGATCTCTTGGAGGGTGGCGCGGACGTACGTGGTGGTAGTACCTGCGTCTCCGGCTTGGTCGTTGTGTCCGGCGAATGCTCTGGCGGTGGCGTAGCCGAAGTTGCGTTCGACCCAGGTCAATGTGGTGTGGCGGAGCCAGTGGGTGGAGATGCCTTGGGTGGTGACCCAGGGGAGGTGTGTGCCGATGCGGGTCCAGAGGTGGTCGTAGCGGCGGGTGGTGATGGGTTTTCCGTTGATGTAGCGGAGGAGTTGCTCGTTCTTCGGGGCGCTGCGGTCGGTGGCGTGTTGGAGAAGGTGGTGCATGAGGGTGGGGGAGACGGGTTGCCAGCGGACAGTCGCGCCTTTCTCGCGGAGGAAGATCATGCACTGCTGTGGGTCGAGGTCTTGGGGGCGGAGGGCGAGGGCGCCTGCTCGGCGGCAGGCGGTTTCGGTGTGGAGGCGGAGGATGAGGGCGTCGAGGGCTGGGTCGTTCCCGGTCGTTGACGCGGTGTGGTTGATCTCGGCGAGGCGGGTGTCGGCGACTGCTTGGCGGGTCGAGGGCAGACGGCGGGGTTTGGCGACTTTGAGGGCTGGGTTGTGGTCTTTGGTGATGAGTTGGTCGTCTTCGGCGTGTTTGTAGAGGCAGCGCAGGGCTGCGATGAGGTGTTCGCCGGCGCTGCGGCCGCCGCGGGCGTTGCGGCGTGTGACGACGTTGAGTTTTGTTTTCGCGACGAGTTGTTTGATCTCGCTGGGGGTGGGTTCGTCCAGGCGCCGGTGGCCCCATTCGGTGTTGATCCTGTTCCAGTAGGAGCCATAGGCGCGGCGGGTGCCGTCGGTGACGGCATCGGAGACCACAGGGATGTATTCGGCGAACGTAGGTAGTGGTGGCTTGGCCTGGGGTGCGGCGAGGAGGTCTTCCGGGGTGAGGCCCATCCGGTCGAGCAGGCGGAG
>CBIMJO010000633.1:0-6168 GCA_966244135.1 uncultured Actinocrispum sp.
GGCGCCGACGAGGGCCATGCTCGTGCCCATCCCCAGCGAGCCGCCGAACGCGGAGTCGCCCAGCAGCGCGGTCCGGCCGCGGTACCAGTGATCCACCTTGACCGCGCCGGTGCGCGCGAAGTAGAGGTCGTCGGTCTGCCGCAGCTGGTCGATCAGGTGCGGGATCTCCCAGCCCGCACCCGCGAACACGTTGCTGAGGATGGCTTTCTGGGCCGCGATGTCCTTGCGGTCATAGGCCAGCTCGGGGCAGACGAACGCGAGCATCGTGCGGATCTGGTCGGTGCCCTGCAACGGGTACAGCAACGCGACCCGCCCGTTGACCCCGTTGCCCTTGGGCAGGTTGTACATGGCCGCCCAGCCGTCGAGGTCGAGCCGGGTGCGGGCCGGGAAGAGCGCGGTGTAGTAGCCGAGGTCCTCGACGAAGTCGGTGTCCTTGCCGAAGGTCAGCGCGCGCACGCCGGACCGGACGCCGTCCGCGCCGACCACGAGGTCGAACGAGCGCGGCGCCGCCTTGGCGAAGGTGACCTTGACGCCATCCGACCCCTCGGCGATCTCGGTAACGGTGTCGTCGAACAGGATCTCGACGTCGGGCCCGGCCGCCTCGTGCAGGATCCGGACCAGGTCCGCCCGCAGGATCTCGATGTCCGCGACGATCCCGCCGGAGTCGCCGAACTCCTCGCTCATCGTGGCGACCCGTTCGCCGCGCTCGTTCAGCCACGCGATGCCGTGGGTTCCGGTGTGGTGCGCGCGGATCGTGTCCAGGATCCCCATCCGCTGGACCACTTCCCGTGCGGTGCCGCGGATGTCGATCGCCTGCCCGCCCGGCCGCAGCGCGGGCGCCTTCTCGACCAGGGTCGGCCGGAAACCGTGCCGGCGTAACCAGTACGCCAGTGAGAGCCCGGCGACGCTGGCGCCGGAGATCAGAACGTTGCGCATATGTACACCGTACGAGCGCTTGCGTACGATGTACATGCAGCTCTAGTGCACTCCCGCGCCTGGGCTGGAACGGCCGGATAGAGCGCATCAGCGCACTAGTGCACTAGGAGGCCAGGTGGAGAACGGGGCGCCCTACCTGCGGATCGTCGGCGAGATCCGGGACCGGATCGCCAGCGGGCGGCTGCGGCCCGGCGACCGGGTCCCGTCGACCCGCCAGATCACCCAGCAGTGGGGTGTCGCGATGGCCACCGCCACCAAGGTGATCTCCACCCTGCGAGACGAGGGATTGGTCGACACCAAGCCCGGCGCCGGAACGGTAGTGCGCTCGGCGCAGTCGCGAGAGGACATCGGGCGGGACCGGATCATCCGCGCGGGCATCGCGCTGGCCGACGCCGAGGGGCTCGGCGCGGTGTCGATGCGGCGGCTGGCCACGGATCTCGGCGTGGCCACGATGTCGCTGTACCGGTATGTGTCCAGTAAGGACGATCTCGTGGTGTTCATGGCCGACACCGCGTTCGGCGAGGTGGCGTGGCCGGCCCGGCCGGTGGCCGGCTGGCGGCCCCGGCTGGAGCTGGCCGGCCGTCTGATGTGGACAGTGTGCCGCCGTCACCCGTGGGTGGCCGAGGTGCTGTCCATGACCCGGCCGCGCGGCACGCCACAGTTGCTGGTGTACGCCGAATGGGTGTTGTCCACACTGCACGCGCTCGGGCTGCCGATGGACGACATGATGCACATCCACCTCACCCTGTTCGGGCACGTCAAGGCCATCGCGCTGGCACTGAGCGCGGAGGTGCGCGCCCGGCAGGACACCGGGATCGGCAACGACGAGTGGATGCAGCAGCAGGAGACGGAGTTCCGCGCGGCCCTGACGGGTGGCTCGTTCCCGACCATGGAGTACATCACCACGCTCGAGTGGGACCAGGACCTGGACCGGATGTTCGAGTACGGCCTGCGCATGTTGCTCGACGGCCTCGACACGTATGTGAACGCGCACAACTACACTGCCAAGAATGACCACGCGGGCTGAGCGCAACAAGACCAATCCCGACCTCGGTGTGCTCGCCGGCCGCCTGCTGTTCGCCGTGCAGAGCGAACTGTTCACCGCCTTGGCCGCCAAGGGTTTCGACGACCTGCATCCCCGGCACGGCGCGGTCATGGCCTACATGGACCCCGACGGCGTGCGGGCCACCGAGCTGTCCCGCCTGTCCGGCCAGCACAAACAGGTCATCGGCACGCTGATCGACGAGCTGGAGCGGATGGGCTACGTCGTGCGCCGCCCCGACCCGGCCGACCGCCGGGCCAAATTGGTCTGTCCCACCGACCGAGGTCTGGACCAGATGCGCACCGCCGACCGGATCATGACCGGCATCCAGGACCGGCACGCCCGCCGCCTCGGCCGCGAGGCCTTCGCCCAGTTCAAGACGACCTTCATGGACGTCACCGAGCACCAACGCAAAGCCGCTCGCTAGGTCGCCGGGAGTAGTCCGTCGTCGATGATGCCGGTGCGCAGGACGGCGTCGAGGTTCAGGCGTTCGCCGCGGGGGAGGTGGCGGTTGCGCAGGCCGATCACGGTTCCCAGGGCTTCGCGGGACATGGCGCCGTCCGCGACCAGGCCTTCGTGCGGGTCGGCGAGGGTTCGCACGTACTGCTCGGCGTCTTCGGTGGCCAGGTTGAGGCGCCGGGCGGCGGCGGTCCGGGCGACGTCCTGGTGATCGCCGTTCACGAGGTCGGCCGCGGTGGTCAGGAGTACCCGGATCAACGCGGCCAGCGCGTCTGCGTCCCGTTCGATGGTCCGCCCCCGCGCCGCGAGCACCGCGCCGACATACGGCCCCAGCGAAGAAGCCCGCGCCAGGCAGGAGGCTCCGGCCCGCGCGGCCACCAAGTCGTTGCCCGCGTTGAGAACCGTCATCCCGCACTGTCCAGATAGGAGCGCCTGCGCCCGCCGGGGTGTTGACCCCAAAGCGGTCACGGCGTAGTCGACCCGGCGAAGCCCCAGCGTGGAGAGCAGTTCGTACGCGACGAAGGCGAATCCCGAACCGGGCACGTCCACGCCCAGCGTCTTGCCGCGCAACCGGCTCGACGACAACCCCGGCTGGGCGAACAGGCCCAGCCCGAGGCCCTGGTCGACCGCCGCGAGGATCCGGACGTCGTCGGTCCGGGCGAGCGGGTTGTCCGGGACGCACCGGTAGGCCACCACGTTGTCCGGGTTGGTGATCGCCGCGTCCAGGTCGCCGTCCATCAACGCGGTGAACTGGGCCGGGGACGATGTGGCCGGTATCTCATCCACCTTCAGGCCGGCGGCCGCCAGGGCACCCGTCGCCGCGGCCACCTCCACCAGCACTGATGGGCTGAACGTGCCAAGCCTGATCGTGCGCACGCGGCAATCGTTCGCAGATCCGTGGCCAGAGTCAAGCACTTGACGTGGGCCGACCCGGCGGGCATCGTGAATGCGAACGATTGCAGTCGCGTGGAACGAGGTGGTCATGGCGTCGGAACGCCCCAAGATCGGCTGGATCGGCTCCGGGCGGATGGGGGCCGCGTTGGCGCGCCGGCTGCTGGACGCGGGCTACGACGTCGCGGTCTACAACCGGACCCGCGACAAGGCCCACGCGTTGACGCCGCACGGTGCCACGGTCGCCGACGCCCCGGTGGACCTGGCCGGCCGCGACATCGTGTTCACCATGGTCGCCGGCTCGTCCGACCTGGGGCAGGTGACCTCCGGCGAGGGCGGCCTGCTGACCGACCCGGCCAAGGCGCCGAAGGTGCTGGTCGACTCCTCGACGGTGTCCGCCGAGGCCTCGGCGAACGTCCGGGTCGCCGCCCTCAAGCAGGGCACCGAGTTCCTCGCGGCCCCGGTGAGCGGCAACCCCAAGGTGGTCAAGGCGGGCAAGGCGACCCTGGCGGTTTCCGGCCCCCGCGCGGTCTACGACCAGCTCGAACCGGTGCTGCGGTCGCTGGCCAGGGCGGTCACCTATGTGGGTGAGGACGAGGTCGCCCGGCTGGTCAAGATCGCGCACAACGTCTTCCTCGGCGTGGTGATCCAGTCCCTCGCCGAGATCACCGTGCTGGCCGAGAAGGGCGGGGTGAGCCGCGCGGCCTTCCTGGAGTTCCTCAACTCCTCGGTGATGGGCTCGACGTTCAGCCAGTACAAGACGCCCGCGCTGGTCAACCTCGACTTCACCCCGACCTTCACGATGCCGTTGCTGCGCAAGGACTTCGACCTCGGCCTGGCGGCCGCCCGGACGCTGGAGGCGCCGATGCCGGTGGCCTCGGCGGCCGCGCAGCTGGTCGCGGCCGCGGTCGGCGCGGGCTACCAGGACGAGGACTTCGCCGTGCTGATCCAGGAACAGGCCCGCCGGGCCGGGATCGCGTTGCGGCCCGAGGACGTGCACGTCACCGATGGTTTGGAGGACGGCGATGGATAGGCCCATTCCGGCGCCCGGCCACAACGCGGTCGACTTCGAGGAGCGGGTCGACTTCGACCGGCTGCGCTCCTACCGGCTGGAACGGGCGAGGGCCGCGCTCGAGTCCAGCGAGTGCGGCGCGTTCCTGTTGTTTGACTTCTACAACATCCGCTACACCACGCAGACCTGGATCGGCGGCGCGCTCGGCGACAAGATGACCCGCTACGCGCTGCTCGCGCGGGACGGCGAGCCGATGTTGTGGGACTTCGGTTCGGCGGCCCGCCACCACAAGCTGTACGCGCCCTGGCTGGACCCCGGCAACTGTCACGCCGGCATGCTCGGCCTGCGGGGCGCGATCTCGCCGAACGCGGGCCTGATGGTCTCGGCGGTCGCACAGATCAAGGACATCCTCGCCCAATCGGGTCTACAGGGCGCGCCCGTCGGTGTGGACATCGTCGAGCCGCCGTTCCTGTTCGAGATGCAACGCCAGGGCCTGACCGTGGTCGACGCCCAGCAGCTCATGCTGGACGCCCGCCAGATCAAGTCGGTCGACGAGATCACCCTGTTGTCGCAGGCCGCGGCCATGGTCGACGGCGTTTACCAGGACATCGTCGAGGCCCTCAAGCCCGGCGTCCGGGAGAACGAGATCGTCGCGCTGGCCAGCAAGCGGCTCTACGAGATGGGCTCGGACCAGGTCGAGGCGATCAACGCGGTGTCCGGCGAGCGCTGCAACCCGCACCCGCACAACTTCTCCGACAGGTTGATCCGGCCCGGCGACCAGGCCTTCTTCGACATCATCCAGTCCTACAACGGTTACCGGACCTGCTACTACCGGACCTTCGGTGTCGGCAGTGCGACCGACTCGCAGCGGGACGCCTACCGCCGCGCCCGCGAGTGGATGGACGTGGCGATCCAGCTGGTCAAACCCGGGGTGGGCACCGACGAGATCGCGCTGGCCTGGCCGGCCGCCACCGACTTCGGCTTCGCCGACGAGATGGCCGCGTTCGGCCTGCAGTTCGGCCACGGCCTCGGGCTCGGCCTGCACGAGCGGCCGATCATCTCGCGGCTCAACAGCCTTGACCACCCGGTGGAGATCCAGGCCGGGATGGTGTTCGCGCTGGAGACCTACTGCCCGGCGTCGGACGGGTTCTCCGCGGCCCGCATCGAGGAGGAGGTCGTGGTCACCGACCGCGGCGCCGAGGTGCTGACCCGGTTCCCGGCGCAGGACCTGTTCGTCGCAAACCCTTACTGAGCGGGAAGAGCACATGAAGACCGACCTGTTCGTCGATGGCAAGTGGCGTGAGGCCTTGGATGGCTCCCGGATCGACGTCCTCGACCCGGCCACCGGCACCTCGATCGCCAGCGTCGCCAGCGCCACCGTCGAGGACGGGCTGGCCGCGGTCGAGGCCGCCTACAACGCCTTGCCCGGCTGGGCGGCGACCGCGCCCCGTAAGCGCGCGGACCTGCTGATGGCCGTATTCGGGATGATGCGCGACCGCGCGGACGAGCTGGCCCGGCTGATCGTGCTGGAGAACGGCAAGGCCCTGCCGGACGCGCTGGGCGAAGTGGCCTACGCGGCGGAGTTCTTCCGGTGGTACGCCGAGGAAGCCGTCCGGGTGGCCGGTTCGGTGCAGACGGCGCCAGGTGGCGCCAACCAGATCATGGTGCTGCGCCAGCCGATCGGGGTCAGCGTCCTGGTCACGCCGTGGAACTTCCCGGCCGCGATGGCTACCCGCAAGATCGGCCCGGCGCTGGCCGCGGGCTGCTCGGTCGTGCTCAAACCGGCCAGCGAGACCCCGCTGACCGCGTTGGCGATCGCCGCCCTGTT
>CBIMJO010000634.1:0-6159 GCA_966244135.1 uncultured Actinocrispum sp.
CAACCTCCCAGTAGAGAACGAACACCGTTCGAGTTACGAACGCAGTTCTACTTACGAACGGTGTTCGTGTCAAGTACAGTGTTCCCCGTGCAGCAGCTCCCCGACCCACCCTGGCGTTCCGGCCAGCGCAAACCCGCGCGCCGGCCGCTGAGCCGCGACCTGATCGTCGATACCGCGTTGCGGCTCCTGGAGAAGGAAGGCCTCGACGCCCTGTCCATGCGCCGGGTCGCCCAGGCCCTCGACACCGGCCCGGCGTCGCTGTACGCCCACGTCCGCAACCGGGACGAGCTGCTGGAGCTGATGTTCGACCGGGTGCTGGGCACCCTGGAGATCCCCGAGCCGGACCCGCGGCGCTGGCGCGAGCAGCTGAAAGACCTTTGCCTGGCCCAGATCCAGGCGATGCTGGCCTACCCGGGACTGGCGCAGGCGGTCATGAACGCGATGATCCCCATCGGCCCCAACGCGATGCGGCAGGGCGAAGGGATGCTGGCCGTGCTGCGCGCGGGCGGACTGTCCGAACGGGACGCCGCCTTCGCCTTCGACGCGCTTGGCTTGTACTGCAAGGCTTACGCGGCCGAGGCGAGCATCTGGCGATCACCCGACCTCGACCACGCGGCCATGGCCGAACGTGCCCGGCAGATGGCCGACTACATGAACTCCCTGCCGCCCAACGCATTCCCCAACATGCTCGCCGTCGGCCCGTTGTTCTCGGCGGAAACCGCCACCGACCGCCTGCACTTCGCCCTGGACACGTTCATCGCCGGACTGCGCTCGCACTGAAGAAGGCGGCCAGCCGCTCGGCGGCATTTTCGTGGACTCGGTGCCCTTGAGCGCGGTCGCGAAGGCCGAGGCGAATCGTCCACCGTGGACTTCATCGGGGTATCGCCGGAACCACGGCGACCCTGCGCACATCGGGCAGCGTCACCGCCGCCCGAAGCGCGACGATGCCGTCAATGCGCGGGCGGGATGGTGGGGATGTTGCAGGGGTCCGAGATCATGGCCTTCGGGTAGGCCTGCTTGAGGTCGGCCTTGAGCCGGTCACGGTCGATGCCTGCGGCGGGCTTCACGCGCACGATCGCGGGGTAGGTGTCCGGGTCGGCGACCCGCAGCACGTCCGGCGCGTCGGCGAACTTCTTGCGGAACCGCTCGTAGCTCTGCTGCTTCGTCTCGCCGATCGGATCCACCACTTGCGGATCCGACTTCAGCTTCTCGGCGCCGACGGTCATCTCGGCGTCGGTGGGGAAGCCCACCTCGATCTCCGAGCAACGCTCGGCGACCGGTTCGGACGGCTGCGACATGATCACAACCGTGACCACGGCCGCGAGCATGACCGCGACCGTGGCGACCCACAACAGGCTTCGCTGCACACCCCGACGATGACACACCACGGCCGGCCGGAACGAATCCGGCCGGCCGCGAACTCACCTCGTGGGGATCATCACGGTCAGGATTTCGGCCTGGAGCAGGGAGATGACGCCGACGACCGCGGTGAGCGCGATGCTCCACAGGAATGTCTGGCGCAGCAGTGTCGACTCCTCGCCGGTCTTGTTGATCGCCGTCGCGCCGATGGACAGGTTCTGCGGCGAGATCATCTTGCCCATCACGCCACCGGAGGTGTTGGTCGCGCCGGCCAGCGTCGGGTCGACGCCGAGCTGGTGCGCGGAGATGACCTGCATCGGGCCGAACAGGCTGTTCGTGGAGGCGTCGGAGCCGGTGAGGAACACGCCCAGCCAGCCGATGTACGCGGAGAACAGCGGGAACAGCACGCCGGTGGTGGCCAGCGCGAGGCCGAGGGTCTGGGTCGCGCCGGAGTAGTTCATCACGAACGCGATGCCGAGGATCATCATGATCGTCGCCAGCGCCCACCGCATCTGCACGATGGTCTGCACGTAGATCTGGGCCAGCTTGCGGATGCCCGCGCCCATGGTCAGCCCGGCGATGATCGCAGAGATCAACGCCATGCTGCCGGCCGAGTACAGCCAGTCCACCGTGAACGACGCCCCGTACGGGGTGTTCTTCGCGGTGATCGGCGGTGTCTGGATGACCTGGTTGTGCAGGCCCGGCCAGGTGAACACGATGCTCGGCTTCTGCAGCAGCTTGGTCAGGTCCAGCCAGGCGGGCAGGTTCTTGAAGATGGTGCCGATCCGGGACAGCAGGATCACCACGATCAGGATGATGTAGGGCGCCCATCCGTACAGCGCGCCGCGCGGACGTGCCGTCGTACCAACGCCTTCCGCCTTCGCCTCGACCGGCTGCTCACCGTCGAAGCCCCACACCGAGCGCGGCTGCCAGACCCGGGACAGCAGCCACAGCGCCAGCATCGCGCCCAGCGCGGCGAGCACGTCCACCAGGCTCGGGCTGACGTAGTTCGACACCAGGAACTGGATCACCGCGAACGACAGGCCGGCGGTCAGCACGGCGGGCCAGACCTCGGTCATCTTGCGCCAGCCGGCCAGCACCACGACCAGGAACGCCGGGATGATCAGCGACAGCAACGGAAGCTGGCGCCCGACCATCGCCGAGTACAGCGCGGTGGCGTCGTCCGGCTTGATGTTCAGGATCGGCCCGGTCAGCCGGCCCAGGATGATCAGCGGGTTGCCCAGCCCGCCGAACGCCACCGGCGCGGTGTTCGCCAGCAGCGCCAGCACGACCGCCTTCACCGGCGGGAACCCCAGGGCGGCCAGCATCGCGCCGGTGATCGCGACCGGCGCGCCGCCGCCCGCGATGCCCTCCAGCAGTGCGCCGAACGCGAACGCGATCAGCAGTGCCTGCAGCCGGCGGTCCGGGCTGAACCCGGCAAGCACCGACTTGACCGTCTCGAACCGTCCGGTCGCGACAGTCACGTTGTGGAAGTACACGGCGTGGAAGGCGATCCAGATCACGTTCCACACGCCGAACGCGATCCCCATCGCGGCCGAGTCGAACGCCAGCCCGGCCGGCATCCGGTAGACCACGAGCGCCACCACGAGGGCGACCACCAACGCCAACGCCGCGGACAAGTGCGCCGAGCGGCGCAGCAGTCCCAGCGTCACGAGCAGCACGATCACCGGCAGCGCGGCGATGATCGCCGAGAGCCATAACGGACCGGCGGGCTGATAATCCTGGATCACGGCAAAGCCCTTCGTCAGTGAAGGTTGGTTCTCAGGCCGGTGATCCCCGGCCCGGCGGCGTCGCTGGCGGCGGCTTGTCTTGCGGGAAAGGGTGTTTTCTCTCCGGGGCCGTTACGGCAGGTGACCCAGCCGGCGGGACAACGTCGTGGCGGCGTCGGCCACCATCGGTCCCAGTTCGTCCATCCGCAGCAGCACCCGCCCGGCCGGGCCGGCGATGCTCATCGCGGCGACCGGCTGCCCGGTGCGGTCCCGGATCGGCGCGGCCACGCAGCCCACGTCGGGCTCGTTCTCGATGTTGTCGATCGCCCAGCCGCGCTTGGCCGTGCGCTCCAGTTCGTCCAGCAGCAGCGGCCGGTCGACGATCGTGTTGGGGGTCAAGCGGTCCAGCCGCATGCGCGACACCCGGTCGGCGCGTTCGGCCGCGGTCAGCGCGGACAGCCACGCCTTGCCGAGCGAGGACGCGTGCTGCGGCCGGCGCGTGCCGAGCTGGCAGTGCAGCGTCACCGCGTTCGCGCCGCGGTCCTTGGCCACGTAGACCATCGCGTCACCGTCCGGCACGGCGAGGAAGATCGTCTCGCCGCTGCGGGTGGCCAGCCCGGACAGGAACTGCGGGGCGGCCTTGTGCAGGTCGGTCGACGCCATCGCCTGCACGCCGAGCTCGACCAGCCGCGCGCCCAGCCGGACCCGGCCGGTCACGTGGTCGGCCTCCAGGTACTCCAGCTCCTTGAGGGTGTGCACGATCCGGTACACCGCGCTGCGGGACAGGCCCAGCTGGGTCGCGATGGCGTTGGTGGAGATCTCCTGGCGCATCCCCACGTGCTCCAGCACGGCCAGGCCGCGCTCGAGCGTGCCGGTCTGATGCGCCTTCTTGCCGTTGGTCTCCACTTGTCCCTCCTTCACGGCCGAAGGCATCGAGGTTCCGTTGACCGGGATACTGTCCCGGTACTCAGCGAGCGAGCCAGCCACCATCCACCGCCAAAACATGTCCGGTTACGTAGTCAGAGGCCGAACTGGCCAGGAACACCGCGGCGCCGGCGAGATCGTCCGGAGATCCCCACCGGCCCGAAGGAATGCGACCCACTATCTCTTTGCTGCGTCGCGCGTCCTCGCGCAGCGCCGCGGTGTTGTCGGTCGCGAAATAGCCCGGGGCTATCGCGTTGACCTGTACGTTCGACGCCGCCCATTCGTTGGCCAGCGTCTTGGTCAGCCCCGCCACCGCGTGCTTGCTCGCGGTGTACGCGGCCACCCTGATCCCGCCCTGGAAGCTCAGCAGGGACGCGATCGTGATGATCTTGCCGGACCGGCGGCGCACCATGGCCGCGCCGACCGTCCGGGTGAGCTCGAAGACCGAGTCGAGGTTGACCGACAGGACCGCCCGCCAGTCGGCGAGCGAGTGGTCCACCGCGTCCGCCCGGTGGATGATCCCGGCGTTGTTGACCAGCACGTCGATCTGGTGCCCGGCCAGGATCTCCGCCGCTTTCCCGGCGACCTGCCCGGGGTCGGCGAGGTCGATCTCGGCGACGTACGCGCTGCGGCCATGCGCCCGAACCTCCTCGGTGACCTGGGAGAAGTCCCCGCCGTGGCCGACCAGCACGACGTCGGCCCCGGCGCCGGCCAGCGCGGCCGCCACCGCCCGGCCCAGGCCGGTGCGCGCGCCGGTGACCAGGGCCGTGCGGCCCTCCAGGGAGAACAGCTTCGCCAGGTAGGTCATCGCAGGTCCGCCATGGCGATGTGGTCCATGTCGTCGAACCGGTAGTTCTCCCCGGCCATGAACCAGAGGAACGAGTAGCTGCCGGTGGCCGCGCCGGAGTGCACCGACCAGCTCGGCGAGATGACCGCCTGCTCGTTGCGCACGATCAGGTGCCGGGTCTCGCCCGGTTCGCCGAGCAGGTGCACCAGCCGGGCGTCCTCGTCGAGGTCGAAGTAGAAGTAGCACTCGGTGCGGCGCACGTGGGTGTGCGCGGGCATGGTGTTCCAGACGCTGCCCGGCGCGAGCTCGGTCCAGCCCATCATCAGCTGGCAGCTCTGCACGAGGGTGCCGTCGATGTACCTGCGCAGCACGCGTTCGTTGGCCGACTCGGGCGCCCCCAGCGCGATCGGCTGCACGTCCTCACCCCGCACGAGGACGGTCGGCAGGTCGCGGTGGGCGGGCGCGGAGGCCAGGTAGAACCGGGCCGGGTCGTTGTCGTCCTCGCTGGTGAACACCACGTCACGGGCACCGCGGCCGACGTAGACAAGGTCTCCCCTGGAGAGCTTGAAACCGGTACCGTCGACGGTCACCGCTCCGCGTCCGCCGACGCAGAAAGCCGCCAGCTCGCGACGCTCGCAGAAGTGGTCCGTGCGCAGGGCGTCGTCCGGCTCCAGGCGCAACGGCTCGGCGCCCGGCATGGCGCCACCCAGCACGACCCGGTCCTCGTGGCTGTAGGTCAGGCGGAGCTCACCGCTGACGAACACGTCCTCGACCAGGTAGTGCCGGCGCAGCTGCGCGGTGTCGTACCCGCGTGCCTCCGCCGGGTTGGTCGAGTACCGAACGTCCACAACGACCTCCGTGTACCGGTGATTGGAACACTGGACCAGTAGTTGGGAAGACGCTAACAGCTCTCGTCACACAGCGGAAGGTCCAGACCACTACCGCGTGACAATTGCGAAAGCGAAGCGCGGCCGTCGTGTAAAGATCCCCAGGCCCCGGGACATTTCCCGCTGACGGCACCCGGACGGCGCGGGGGAGACAAGGGCGGACGGGCGTTGACACGACCAGGCCCGCAACGTGCTGGCCAACCAGTCCGGCGGCACAGCCGGGAGGTGCTCACCGACGAGATCGGCCAGCTCGGCGGGCACTCTGCCGACGCCGAGGTCGTCGAGCGCCTGACGTTGTTGTCGGCCCTGGCGGAATTGACGGACAAGGAACGCGAGGCGCTGATGCTGACCGTCTGGGATGGCCTGAGCGCACGCGACGCGGCAAAGGTCGCCGGATGTACGGCGATCGCGTTCTCGGTGCGTTTGCACCGGGCCCGTAACAGGTTCGCCGAGGCGGTAGAAGCCCTCGTCG
>CBIMJO010000635.1:0-6157 GCA_966244135.1 uncultured Actinocrispum sp.
CGGTCCTGCCCGCCGGCTACCGCCTCTACCCCTCGGAGCAGCTGGCGGCCGACATGGACGGGCACTACCTGGACTGCCTGACCGCGATCGGCCCGGCGGTCGACGCCCATCCCCCGTCGCTGGCCGACGAGATCCTCGCCGACATCAGGCCGGACTGGGTCGTGACCGGCGTCGGCACCGGCGCGACGTCCCGGTGCCTCGGACGACGGCTGTCCAACTACATCGCCGTCGTCGATCCGGAGAACTCCGCCTACTTCCCAGGCTGGACAACGGACTGCGCCGAGTACGCCACCGGGATGCCTTCGCGCATCGAGGGAATCGGCCGGCCGCGGATGGAACCGGCGTTCGATCCGGACGTCGTCGACCTCGTCATCCCGGTTTCGGACGCCACGAGCGTCGCGGCCATGCGCTGGTTGAGCGACCTCGGATTCGCATACGGCCCATCGACCGGTGCCGCGTTCTGGGGCGCGCTGCACCTGGTGCACCGGGGCGGGCCGGTCGTGGTGATCGCTGCCGACGCGGCCGCACCCTACGCGACCTCGTACTACGACGACTCCTGGGTCGCCAGCAAGGGCTGGGACCTCACGGCGGCCATGGCGGATATCGGGAACCGGCTGAAATAGGCACCCAACCGATCGCCGGTATGCCGGGTATATACGAGTATGGACAGCGTGTCCCACCGCGCGCCCGGTCAGGCCGAGGCGTTCGCCACGTGGGTGGGGGAACATGTGGCCGCGATGGCGCGGCTGGTCGCCCGGCTCGCACCGGAGCTGGAGCGCGACGACATCGTGCAGGAGTCCCTCACCCGCGCGTGGCTCAAACGACATCAGTACGACGGTCAGCGCGGCACGCCCTCGGTGTGGCTGCTGGCGATCACCGCGGACCAGGTCCGCAAGGCCAGGGCCCGCTCGCGGCCACATCTGTCCATTGTGGACGACACCCCGGCCGGGGATACGGCCCCCGACGACTCGCTTGATCTTCAACGCGCGCTCGTGCAGTTGTCGGAACGGCAACGGCTCGCGGTGGACTGCGTGTACTTCGTCGGGCTGTCCGTCGCCGAGACCGCCGCCGTCATGGGCTGCGCCGAGGGAACCGTCAAGTCCACGCTGGCCGACGCGCGGGCCAAGTTGCGCGTACTCCTGGAGGTGACCGGATGACCGACCCGATCGACTTGCTGCTGCGCGACGCCGGTGACGAGTGGCGCGCCACGCAACCCCAACCGCCGCGGCCCGACACTTCACGCTGGCCGCCGACTCGCCGTACCGCCCGCCTGGCCCCGCTTGTCGCTTCAGCCGCCGTCGTCGCGTTGGCGGCCACCACGGTCGTCATGCTGATGCGGGCCGGCGGCTCGGGGCAGCCGACCGGCGCCTCCGGGCTGGGCGGACCACCGAACCTCAGTACCCCATTGTCCGCCGATGCGGCAGCGGCCGGCATCGTCGGCATGGAAGGTCTCATCGTGCACGACGGGGACCTGGTGGAGGCGTCCGGCCCGATCGAGGCCAAACCCGGGCGGCCGGTGCTGTTCTGCTCACCGGTCGGGCGGACCGATGTCGGCTACGCGCCAGGCCAGGCGCCACCCTGTGACGGCCTCCCGGTCACCGGCGTGAACCTGGACAAGCTGGCCGAGCCGGAGATGGACGGCGACATCCGCAAGGGAATGGTGCGGCTGCGGGGAATCTGGCGGTCCGGCACGTTCACCGTCACCGAGCAACTGCCCTTCACCCGTGAGCCGGTCCAACGACCCATCAACGTCCAGGTGCCCTGCCCCTCTCCCCCGGGCGGCTGGCAGCCCAAGGACACCGGTCCGATGCTCGGTGACACGCTGCAGAACTACGTCGACAACGTGCATCCGGAGCAGTTCAAACACCCTTGGACGGCCTACCCGTACGGCGGGCCGCCCGACGGCCGGACCGAGAACTGGAACAGCACCAGCGTCCTGGTGGTCGAGGTGGTCAAGGGCGACGTCGACGAGGCCCGCCGGGAGCTGGAGAAGCGCTACCCGGGCAACCTGTGCGTCATCTCGAGCCCGGGCCAGCAGAGCATCGCCGACTACAACAAGGTCAAGGACATCGCCGACCAGCAGCTGCGGGCCCTGGCCATGGACCGGGCCAACAACATCTACTCCTCATCGATCAACATCAGCACCAACACCATCAACGTCGGCCTGAAGATGCTCACCCCCGATCTGTACGAGAAGCTCAAGGCGATCCCCAACCTCCACCTGGAGCCCTGGTTCGTCCCAGTGAACTGAACGCGTTCGTCCACAAAGGATTGACCGGAGGTCACCGAATGACCGAGCCTCTCGATACCCCGCCGCCGGACACCGAGCCGGAACCCGCGCGGCCCAACGCATCCCGGCGGGCCGCCCGCCTGCTGCCGTCGTCACGGCCGCGGCGATCGTGGCCCTGGCGGCGACCACGGTCATCATCGTCATGCAGTCCCGTTCCCAGGGTGATGCCGACCCCGCCACCACTGGCGTCCCGATCCCCGGCGCCGCTGCGGGCAGTCCCGCTCTCGCCGGTTTTCGTGGTGCACGACGGGGATCAGGTCGAGGCGTCAGGGGTGATCGAGGCCCGGCCCGGGCAGCCGGTGCGGTTCTGCTCGCCGGCGCCGGTCCCGGCGAGCGGCGCCGGGCCCGCGCCCGGGCAGGCACCGGAGCCCTGCGACGGCCTCCCGGTCACGGGCGTGGACCTCGGCAAACTCTCCGAGCCTTGGATGACCGGCGGCATCCAGCAGGGCCGGACCCGGCTGCGCGGAACCTGGCGGTCCGGCACGTTCACCGTCACGCAGCAACTTCCGTACGTGCCGCCACCCCGGCCCGGGTTCGTCGACCGCCCGGTGCCGTGCGAGGCCCCGCCGGGCGGCTGGCAGCTCAAGGAGACCGGCCGCGACGACCTGCACACCTACGTCTACAACACCCATCCGGACCAGTTCAAGGAACCGCGGCAGGTGTCACCGTTGCTGAGCGATCGCGCCAACGGCGTCTACTTTGTGTCCCTTGATGGGGCGACGATCGACGTCGGCATGAAGATGCTGACCCCGCAGCTGTACGAGAAACTGAAGGGAATCCCCAATCTCCAGCCACAGCCCTGGTTCGCGCCAGTGCACTGAGCGGACTGTCTACAACGGATTGTCCCAGTCTCTGCGCATCGCGGCGCGAGACCGTGGCGGGCGGTTGTGCTCGACGCGGTCGATGAGGCGGTAGCCGGCCGCCTCATCGGCCGTGAACCATCTCGGCGGGTCCCAGTCGCGCTCGATCTCCGCGGGTGTCCGCCCGGTGTTCTCCGCGAGGATCGTGGCCAGCTCCCGGCTCCACTTGGCGGACATCTCCGCCTGCAGCACCGGATCCTGCGCGGTGAACATCATTTGCGGCCGCATCAGCTGCATTCTCGCCTGCTCCAAGGCGCTTCGGTGCCCGATCGCGCCGCTGGCGAGCAGGACGAGGCCCATTCCCGCGGCCAGTCCCATGGCGACGGTCGCCACCTTGCAGTTGACCACCTGCATGGTGTCGTAGATGGCCATCCCGGCGGACACCGAGCCACCCGGAGTGTTGATGTACAGGGTGATGCCGCGGTCCCCGTCCTCGGCGTCGAGCAGCAGCAGGTCGGCGGTGACCTGGTTGGCGATGCCGTCGTCGATCTCCGCGCCGACGTAGACGATCCGCTCCTGCAGCAGCCGGTTGCGCACCTCGTTCACGCCTCCGATCTTAGGGCGTGTATCGAAGCCTTGTCGGGACCGGACAGAAATGCGGATGTGGGAGCGATTCCATGGTTGGATGGGGCCACGGTTGACAACGATGTCAGAGGTGCCCATGAATCGCCGCCAGCTGTTACAGGCCCTCGGTGTCGCCGCCCTCGCGTCGCGGGGTGTCGCGTACGCCGCACCAGCGTCCGATCCGGTCGAGGATACGTATTACCGCGTCCTGCTCCGGCACACCAGGTGGGCCGAGACCCAGTTCGATACCATCGCCGGGCACTACCGCCTCACGGACTTCGGCTTCGCGGTGGTGCTGGGCAATGCCGTTCTGGTCACGCGCGGCAGCTACGACGAACAGGCGGCGGGAGTCGGCCGCGATGTGCTGCGCACCCGTACGCTCGCCACGATCCGTCATTTCGCCGCGAGCAACGTCCTGGCCGGTGGCACCGAGTGGGGCAAGACCTTGTTCTGGGACACGACGTTCCAGTCCTACTTCGTGCTCGCCGCCCGTCTGCTGTGGGACGACCTCGACGCCGCCATAAGGTCCAATGTGGACACGATTGTCAGCGCGCAGGCCACGTACACAACGTCCTTGGGCACGGGGAACGACCCACGGTCAGGAAGCTGGACGCCGAATGGCACCGTCGGCGGCTACCAGGGCGACACCAAGCTCGAGGAGATGGGCGTGTACGCGCAGTCCCTCGCGCCCGGGATCGCCTGGGCCACAACCGTTCCGGCGGACTGGCGGACCGCGTTCGGCCGGTGGGGCCGGAACATGACCGGTCTGGCCGCGGCCGACCTGGCCAATCCCACGCTCGTCGACGGTGTCCCGGTGAACACGAACACCGCGACCAACCTGTACGACACCTTCCTGGTGGAGAACCACGGCTCGTTCGGCCCGCACTACCAGGAGGAGCTCTGGCGCACCTCGGGCCGCAACGCGATCCACTTCCTGCTGGCCGGGCGCCCGCTGCCGCAGGTGATCACCGCGCAGCCGAACGCCGACCGGTTGTGGCGCACCATTCTCGGCACGATGAGCGACGCGGGCGAGCCGCTGATGCCGATGGTCGCCGACCGGGAACACCTCTACGGCCGGGACGTGATCCCGCTGGCCTTCCGGGCGCAGGTGCTCGGCGACCGGTACGCCGCCCGCGCCGAGGCCGATCTCGCCGCCCGGCTCGAGGCCTACCAGGCCTATCCGCCGTCGGACCGGATCACCAAGTTCTCCGGGGAGCCGAAGTACGAGCCGGAGGCCCGGGCCGAGATCGCGATCAGCTACCTGCTGCACGAACTGCGCCCGCGACCCACTCCGGCCACGTCTGCCGAGCTGTTCACCTTCGCCAGTGGCGCAACGGATTTCGGCACGGGCCCGGGCCTGCTCGCGCACCAGTCACCGAAGGCATGGGCCGCGACGGTCAGCAAGCCCGGGATGGTGAAGTTCGCCTGGCAGCCCGGGCACGACGACTGGTTGTTCTCGATCAGCGGCAACACACCGATGTTGTTGCCCACCACCGAGCTGGCCGTGCGCGACCGGTTCGCGTATGCCTACTCGAAGATCCGGGACGGGTTCGACGCGACGGCGAGCGTGCTGAGCTTCGACACCGGACGCGCCGGGATGATCACGCTACCGACCGGTTCGATCGTCTACGCCACAACGGGTCTCGCCGCGGGCGAGGGACGGGTGACCGTCCACAATCGCACCATGCCGGGCGTCCCCGGACTAGACGGCGACCGGAAGTACACTGCAACGGAAGGCAGCGCCACCGTCCGGGCGAACGAGACCGCCTCGCGTGTCGACGACCTGACGTTCCCGCAGACCACCGCCAGGTTCGTGCGGATGCTCGGCGTCAAGGGGCATCGTGCCTACGGCTACTCGCTTTTCGAGTTCGAGGTGCACAGCGGCAGCGGTCCAGACCTCGCGCAGGGCAAGGCGGCGACAGCGTCCTCTTCGGACACCGGCCGGGATCCCGCGTTCGCCACCGACGGCGATCTCGCCACCCGATGGGCGGTGTCTCGTGCGGACCGGCCGCGCGCGGACAGCTGGCTCGCCGTGGACCTCGGCGCGCCCACCGCGATCGACCGGGTGCGGCTCGTCTGGGAGACCGCGGCGGGCCAGGCGTACCGGATCGAGACCTCATCGGACGGTGCACAGTGGACAGCAACCGCGGACTACCCGAGGGATGATCTGCACAGCACGGCCGGGTGGCTGAACGTGGACGGCCGTGCCGGGTTCGTCGTCCGCGGTCCCCACCCGATCGCCGTCAGGGGCGACACCATCGTGCTGTCCGATGGCCCGGCCGCGGCCGCGCTCGTCGAGGGATACGTTGGCACACCGGATCTTCGGTCGATCGCGGCGAGTGGCCCGGCCGTCACCGGCGGCATCCTCGCCAGCACCGCCGACGGCCACCTCAGTGTGTTCAATCTCTCCTCGCAACCGGCAACGGGCACTGTTTCGATCAAG
>CBIMJO010000636.1:0-6151 GCA_966244135.1 uncultured Actinocrispum sp.
ACGCCCAGCAAGGTGCTCGGCGCGTCGTGGTCGCCGAACCGGGCGCGCACCACGTTCCAGGCTGTGACGAGGTCCGCCTGGTCAGTGCTCGCAACGTAGACGGTCGTCCGCACGACGTCTGTCAGCACAGCCCCTGCCGCCTGCAGCGCAGCCTCAAGATTGTCCATGACCTGCCGGGCCTGTCCGGCGACGTCACCGAGCGCTACAACCTGGTCGTGCTCGTCGATCGGACACGCGCCGGCGGTGTGCACAAGCCGGGCACCGGCAGGAACTACCGAGGCGTAGGCATACGGGACAGCATCGGTCAGGCCGCTGGCACGGATCAGCTCCACAGACATGACGCCGACGATGCCACGTCCGCTGCCCGCCATACCACCGAATTCACGGCCGCATCAGCAATGCGCACGCTCACCTCACTGCGCGTTACGCGGTTTGATGGTGAGTTAGGAATCATTTGATCCGCAATTAAGGAAGTCCATCGTGGACAATGCGTGAAACGGTGTACCGGATAACGGTTACGACACGGCCCGAAACGAGCGCGCTCATTTCCCAGACCAGTGCAGCGTACGCGCCGACCCCGACAGGAGTGCACACGCATGAGCGCATCGCCGGTCACCCAAAAGCAGGAACTCAGCGCCGCGCTGAAAGAACTGACCTTGGCCGCGGCCACCCGTAAGGAAATGGAACCCTTCAAGCATCTTGGATTCACGAAGGTCACCCTCGCCTGGAACGAGGAGAAAGGCCGGCTGGAATACGACGTCGACGGACGCCCCGGCAAAGGGGTCGAACAAAGAATACAAGGCGACGTCGACCCGTTCGGCAACGGTGTCACCATCGGCACGATCGAGCTCGTCAGCCGTCCGGTGGACCCGTTCGGCGGCCGGGACTTCATGGGTAAGGGTCCCAACGCGGTCCCGAGGGAGATCCTGGAGAAGACCTGGGGCGACGCGGTCGTCACCGGCCGTAAGCGCTGGGCGCGGTTCGTCCACCCGAAAATCATGGACCAGCCGAACGCGCCGCTGGTCACCGCGGACAACCAGAACGATCTGATCTACGCCGTCACCCTGCTGGCGGACAATGTGCTGAAAATCCGGCTGGACGGGAAGAACCCGCTGAAATACGTCTGCCACCAGCATGTGTCCTCCCCGGACGGGAACCAGGTGATGATCTACGGCCGCGAACTGCGTTCCTGGAAAGACCGCGAATTCACCTACCCGGCGGCCGAGAACCCGAGTGACGAGTTCCTGGCCCTGATCGGGATCACCAACGGTGCCTTCGTGCAGCATCTGCTCGAGCAGAACGGGAACAGGCTCGGCATTACCAGGCTCGAGTCGATCAGCGTCCGCCGCGGCGGCCTGGATGTGTACTGGACATTCGCGTAACCGTCCGCCGCTGAGGTCCATTACGGGTGGGGTGGCTATCGCCTGGCCGACTGGGTGAGCCGGTCGGCCAGGCCCGCGACGAGGTCGCGAAGCTCGTCCGGCCGCTCGATGGCGAACGGCAGATCCAGCGACGCCAGGACGGCGGGCAGCCAGCCGAGCCGTTCCGCCCGCAGCTCGACCCGCGACCAGCCCTCGGACGGCGGCTCGGTGACGATCGCGACGCTGGCGGGCAGCCGGGTGTGGATCTGCTCGGCCGTCCCTTGGATCCACAGCGTCACTTCGTGCCGGTACGGCGCGGTGGCCAGTCCTGTCAGGACGCGCTGGGCCGGGTCGAGGTCCTGCGGCGGTTCGAACGAGCCGGGCAAGGTCCGGGCGCCGGCGATCCGGTCCAGCCGGAACGTGCGGTCCTGGCCGATCGCCGGATCGGCACCCGTGAGGTACCACCGGCCGGAGTGGGCGACGAGCCCGTAGGGATGCAGGGTGCGTTCGCTGCGCCGGCCGGTGGCCGCGGTGTACCGGATCGACACCGGCCGGTGATGGCTCACCGCATCGGCGATCGTGAGCAGGACCGACGTCTCCGCAACGGTCGGCTCGACAGCGGGTGCGGTGAACGACAGGGAACCGAGTACCGCGTCGAGCCTCCGGCCGAGCCGCTCGGGCAGCACGCGCCGGATCTTCGCCGCCGCGGTCTCGGTCGCCAGCCCCGTTGCCGCCATCAACCCGGCCCGCTGACCCGCGACCAGACCGAGCAGCACGGCGAGCGCTTCGTCGTCGCTCAGCATCAAGGGCGGCATGCGATAACCGGGAGCGAGCCGGTAGCCGCCGTAGCGGCCCCGCACCGACTCGACCGGCACCTCCAGGTCAAGCAGATGGTCCACATAGCGCCGCACCGTGCGCTCGTCCACCTCGAGCCGGTCGGCGAGCTCGGCCACGGTCCGGATACCGCCCGACTGCAGCAGTTCCAGCAAGGCGAGGACGCGGGCGGCGGGCCGGGGCATGCCCAGAAGTCTGCCTGAGATACCGGGCGGATTCTGTCCGGTATCCGTTTTAGCGTGGTGTCATCAGCACCGACAGACCGGGAGAACACCCCATGAACTTCGTCTCGATCCGCCTGATCACCGCGGACGTCGCCGGCCTCGTGGCCTTCTACGAGCGGGTCACCGGAGTGCGGGCGGACTGGGCCAACGAGAACTTCGCCGAGATCAGGACCACCTCGGCCACCCTCGCGATCGCCAGCACCCGCACCGTCGCCGTGTTCGGGCCCGGCTCCGCCCACCCGGCCGACAACCACAGTGCCGACAACCACAGTGCCGACAACCACAGTGCCGACAACCGCAGCGTCATCATCGAGTTCCTCGTCGACGACGTGGACAGCGTCTACCAGAACCTGACCGGCCTCTTGGACGACGTCGTCACCGAACCCACCACGATGCCCTGGGGCAACCGCTCACTGCTGTTCCGCGACCCCGACGGCAACCTCGTCAACTTCTTCACCCCGGTCACCCCGGCCGCCATCGAGAAATTCGCCCCGCTGACGCGCGATCACTCTCGGAACTCGTGACCGCCGTCGACCCGCCACACCTGCCCGTTGACCCATTCGGCGTCGTCGGACAACAGGAACGCGACGACCGCGCCGATGTCGGACGTCTCGCCGAGCCGTGGTGCGCGGACGAGCGAGCCGGCCCAGTCCAGGAACTCCTGCGGCGGGTTCTCCTTGAGCCGCTCGGTGAGCACGACCCCGGGCGCGACGCTGTTGCAGCGCACGCCTTGCTTGCCCCAGGTGGCGGCGATGTGCCGGGTGAGCGTGTTGATCCCGGCCTTCGACGCCGCGTAGGCCGGGCGGGTCGGTTCGCCGAGGGACGCGGCCGCGGATGACGTGTTGACGATCGCCCCGCCGCCGTTGGCCAGCAGGATCGGCAGCACGGCCTTGCAGGTGCGCACGAAGCCGAGCAGGTTGATCTCGAAGGTACGCCGCCAGATGCCGAGATCGGCCTCCAACAGGTACGTGTCGGCGATCATGGTCTCCGGGGAGGTGTCGGCGGCGCAGTTGTACAGGCCGTGCACGGTGCCGAACTCGCCGGTCGCCGTGTCGATCAGCCTGGTCACCGACTCGTCGTCGCCCAGGTCGAACTGCACGCCGATCGCGGTGCCACCGGCTTCGGTGATCTCGCCGGCCACGCGATCCGCACCGGCGCCGTCCAGGTCGCCCAGCACGACCTTGGCGCCCTCCTGACCCAGCCGCACCGCCACTCCGCGCCCGATCCCCGCCGCACCGCCGGCGACCACCACAGTTTTCCCTTCGAGACCACGCATTCTTACCCTCCGCAGTGGGTACGTGACAACATGATCCTTCCCGATCAACTGCCCGGGGATCGGCCGCCGAGTGGTGTCCGGCCCCGGTCAGGCAATAGGTTGGCCGGAACGTGTGAGTCCGATGGTCTGAGAGGGCGAGTGGTGACAGATCCTCATGCCGCGAACATCGCGCGGGTGTACGACGCGCTGCTGGGCGGCAAGGACAACTACGAGGCCGATCGCGAGGCCCGGGACCAGCTGGCGGCACAGGCGCCGGAGATCTCCGCGGTGGCCATGGACAACCGGCTCTTCATGATGCGTGCCGCCAGGTTCCTGGCCGGTGCCGCCGGGATCAGCCAGTTCATGGACTTCGGGCCGTGCCTGCCGATCGGCGAGAACATGCACGAGGTCGTCCAGCGGCTCAACCGCGAGGCGAACGTCGTCTATGTCGGCATCGACCCGCTGGTGATCGCGCACGGGCTGGCGTTGCTGGCCGACAACGAGCAGACGCACATGGTCGAGGTCGACTGGCGCCGGCCGGAGAACGTGCTGGAGGACGCCACCCTGGCCAAGTACATCGACTTCGACCAGCCGATGGCGATCTTCCAGGTCGCCACCCTCAACCACATCGCCGACGAATACGATCCCGAGTGGATCATGCGCGTGCTGGTCGACGCCCTCGCACCCGGCTCGTACGTCGTGTTCGCGCACATGCTCGACCCGGGCGAGGGACACGAACTCGCCGACTTGGCGGCCCGTGTCCAGACCGCCGGTCTCACCAGCACGGTCGGCACGGGCTGGTTCCGGACCGCCGAGCGGCTTGCCGACATGACACCAGGACTGGAGTACGTCGAGCCGGGGCTGGTGCCGGTGGCCGAATGGTGGCCGGACGGGCCTCGGGTTCAGCCGCTGGCCCCGTTGCAGCGGCTGCTCGTCGGTGGAGTCGCCCGCAAACCCTGATCCACTGCGCCGGTGAACCGAAGCCAAGGTCCCGACGTGTGCACAGTGCGGGCAAATGCTCCCTGGAGGTGATGGATGGGCCAGGTGATCCTGGTAGTACTGCTCACCTTGATCGTGCTCCCCTTGTGCGCGGCCATGGCTGTGACCCCGTACAAGGTCCGAAACCGGGCTGCCTGGGGAAATGCGGCAGCCCGGTCAGATCAGCGGACAGATATCAGATAACGTCCTCGGCCACCCGGACGTCAGTCACGATCAGGTCGGTGAAGATGTCGACCTTCACGTTCGTCAGCTTGCGCGAGTAGCCGCTGACCGACCACTCCTGCCACAGCGGGAGGGCGGGCATGGTCTCCACGAGGATCCGCTCCGCCTTCTGGTACAGCTTCATCGCCGCTTCCTCGCTGGGCGCCGCGTCGGCCTCGTCGATGGCGGCGTCGAACTCCGGGCTGCTGTAGCCGGCGTAGTTGGCGGCCATGCCGGTCTTGAACAGCGGGCTCAGGAAGTTCTCCAGTGACGGGTACTCGGCGCGCCAGTCCTGGCGGTACGGGCCGGTCATGGTCTGGCCGACCACGTGCGGCAGGTACTCGCCGAACGGCATCTCGCGGTTCATCGTGCACTCGATGCCCAGGGTCTCGGAGATCATCTGGCAGACCATCGGCATCCAGGTGACCGCGGCCGAACCGAAGTTGGCGAACAGCGTGAGCGGGCCGGTGAAGCCGGACTTCTTCAGGTGCTCACGGGCCTTCTCGGGGTTGTAGGTGAAGTACTCGCCGCCCTGACCGGGGATGTAACCGAGCACGCCGGGAACGCAGAACCCGTCGGCCGGGCGCTGCTTGCCGTTCATCGCCTCCTTGATCACCCGGCCCCGGTCGATCGCCATCGAGATGGCCTTGTGCAGGTCGGCGTTGTCGTACCCGGGCAGGTAGTGCGGGAAGTACAGGTTCTGCAGGTGCATGAAGTTGCGGTCGACGTAACGGCCGTCCAGGTCCCCGGTGTGGTCGCCCGCCGCGACCCGCTCGTAGGGCAGGCCCTCCATGTAGTCCAGCTTGCCGTCCACCAGGTCCTGGTAGGCGCCCTCGTCGTCGTTGGTGTACGCGCGGAACGTGACGTCCTTGACGTGGCCCCGGTGCTTGCCCTGGTAGTCACGGAACACCGTGAACTTGGTCTCGACCTCGGGGGTGTGCGAGACGAACATGTACGGGCCGTTGCCGATGGGGTGCCGGGCGAACGCCTCGGGGTCGGCGAAGAACGCATCGGGCATCGGGTAGAAGGCGAAGTACCCGAGCATCGTCGGGAACACCGAGGCCCGCTCGGACAGGGTCACCGTGAACTCGTAGTCGTTCACCAGCTCGAGCCCGGACAGTTTGTCGGTCGTGGGGTCGCCGGACTCGGGGTTGAGCTCGGCGTAGCCCTCGATCTTGCTCAAGTAGGTGCGGTTGCCCATGTTGTTGGGCCCGTAGGCGACGTGGTTCCAGGCGTTCACGTAGCTGTGCGCGGTGACCGGGGTGCCGTCGTGGAAC
>CBIMJO010000637.1:0-6147 GCA_966244135.1 uncultured Actinocrispum sp.
TCGGCGAACAGCGACGGGCTGACCAGCTCGTTGAGCTGGGGAACTGTGAGTTCAGCCACCCGGACCCTGGTCAGGTCGGCTGTCGGGTCGGCGAGCCGGGCGCTGTCCAGCGCGGTCCGGACGGCGCGCTCTACCAGTAGCTCTTCCTCGCCCACCACCAGTTGCAGCGGCTCGGGCGTCACGGCCGGCGCGTTCACACCCGCATCCTGCCATGCCCCGCGCTCCCGGATAGTGGGCGGCGTGGGTGGCACGGAGTTCGGCTTGTGCCGTAACGTGTCTGTCGGCTCACGAGTGAGCCGACAACTGAATACCGCTCATCCAGAGGGGCAGAGGGATCGGCCCGTAGAAGCCCCGGCAACCGGCGCTCACCATTCATGGTGGCGAACACGGTGCCAATTCCGACCCGTGAGAACGGGAAAGATGAGGAGATACCTCGCGATGACGACAACAGTCGGTGCACCTACGACCTTCGACCTCGGCCCCGCCCGGGCATTGTCGTGCCGTGAATGCGGCCATGAGATCCCGCTGGCCCCGGAATTCGCCTGTGCGGAGTGTTTCGGCCCGCTCGAGGTCGCCTACTCGTTCGGCACGATCCGGCGAGCCGACATCGAAGCGGGCCCGAAGTCCATCTGGCGCTACCGCGACCTGCTGCCGGTACCGTCCGATGTGGACAGTCACCCGAACACCCAACCGGGCCTGACCCGCCTGGTCCGCGCCGACCGCCTGGCCGCCGAACTTGGCCTGAAGTCCTTGTGGGTCAAGGACGACACCGGTAACCCGACGCACTCGTTCAAGGACCGCGTGGTCGCCGTGGCACTCGCTGCCGCACGCCAGCTCGGTTTCCGCGTTCTCGCCTGCCCCTCCACCGGCAACCTGGCCAACGCCACCGCGGCCGCGGCCGCGCGCGCCGGCTGGGAGTCCGTGGTGCTGATCCCGAAGTCGTTGGAGAAAGCCAAGATCCTCACCACGGCGGTGTACGACGGCGCGCTCATCGCCGTCGACGGCAACTACGACGACGTGAACCGCCTCGCGACCGAACTCGCCGCGGAGCACGAGGACTGGGCGTTCGTGAACGTCAACGTCCGGCCGTACTACGCCGAGGGCTCGAAGACGCTCGCCTACGAGGTCGCCGAGCAGCTCGGCTGGCGGCTGCCCGAGCAGGTCGTCGTCCCGATCGCCTCCGGCGCCCAGCTGACCAAAGTGGACAAGGGTTTCCGCGAGCTCGGTGAGCTCGGACTGGTCGACCCGACGCCGTACCGCGTGTTCGGCGCGCAGGCCACCGGCTGCTCCCCCGTCTCCGCC
Source organism: uncultured Actinocrispum sp. (assembly GCA_966244135.1). Lineage (GTDB taxonomy): Bacteria > Actinomycetota > Actinomycetes > Mycobacteriales > Pseudonocardiaceae > Kibdelosporangium. Next base: position 1,303 of record CBIMJO010000637.1, read on the forward strand.
GCGTACAAGGCCGGCCACGACGTGGTCCAGCCGGTCCGCCCGGACACCATCGCCCGCTCGCTGGCCATCGGCGCCCCCGCCGACGGCCCGTACGTCCTGGACGTCGTCCGGCGCACCAACGGCGCCATCGAGGACGTGACGGACGAGGAGGTCGTCGAAGGCATCCGCCTGCTGGCCCGCACCGAGGGCATCTTCACCGAGACCGCGGGCGGCGTCACCGTCGCCACGGCGAAGAAGCTCATCGAGACCGGCAAGCTGGACCCCGAGGCCGACACCGTGCTGCTGATCACCGGCGACGGGCTCAAGACCCTCGACGCCGTCGAGAACCACATCGGCCCGCGCGCCACCGTCGCGGCGTCCGCGGCGGCGGTGCACGAGGCCCTCGGCCTCTGATGTCAGCCCGCAGTACTAACCTGCGCGCGTGGAGCACGACGGGTTAGTCGCGACGGCCGAACAGGTCGTCCACTTCGGAGATATGAAGTTGTTCGGCCAGCACCCGGCCCGAGGCTTGTCGGTGCTGTGGCACGAGCGCGAGCGTGCTTGGCTGGTCGCCCTGCCGGGTTACACCGGCGGGGTGACCAGGGCCGAGACGCTGCGCAAGTTCGCCGAGAGCGCGCTCGCCGCCCTGCGGGGCAACGATGACGAGAGCGACTCGATGGTGTTCACCGGCGAGCACACCAGCATCCAGGTCCTCATCGGAGCCGATGAGGACGGTCCGTACATGACGGTCTGGGCCTGGTTCGACGCCCGGCACGACTTCGTCGGTGTCGGCGCGTCCGGCGAACCGCTGTACCACAACGCTGTGGGCGCCTCGTGCGTCGAGTTCCACCTCGACCCACTGGATGTGAACCGCCTGACGGCATCCCTCCAAACCTTGTTGCACCGATTGGACACAGCGGGTCCGTCCCACTTCGAGCCGCCGAAGTCCGCGAACGTGATCACGACTTTCGCCAAGCGCGTCAACGCCCCATCCAAGGCCCGCCTGGACATCGCCCGCCGCCCCGGCACCGGCCAGTGGCTGATCACCCTCCAGCCCTACCTGTCCCGGCCGACGACCGACGAGGCCGTCCAGGCCTTCGCCGACGCCACCCAGCACATCCTCGACACCCGCTCGGGCGAGCGCTCCACCACGTTGCTCGCTGAACAGGGCTACCGGATGGACGTCGTGGTCGGCGCCAACGGCCCCGACGCCTTCACCGTCACGGCCACGGTGAAGTCCCCCGGCCCAGGCGAATCGGAACACCTCCTCGATCTCGACGCACGCTTCGCCCCCGTCGGCGAAGCCCAGCTCCGCGAGATGCTCAAAGGCCTGCGCTGACCGGCTGGGCCGATCGCCGCCCATCAGCGATCGGCCCCCACCAGCCGCCACGCATGACTGCCTGTAGCCAGGTAAGTGCCTGGTCTCGCCGGTCCACGCCTCCGGGCACAGCGGACACGGACCGTTGACGAGCCTTCCCTCGGGCTACGAGCGCGTGGCATCGCTCATCGCGTCGCAACGCCGACGAACGCGACAGCGGCTCCGGCTCCGGCTCCGGCTCCGGATCCGGCCGAATGCAAGCCGATGACAACCCCCATTCTGCCGAGGCATGCCAACGAGACCATCGGCCTGCTCGGTGCCCATGCCACGGCTGAGGAGGCGCCCAGACAACCGCAGGCGCCTATCGACGCGTCGCGGAGCCTGGCCGGGAACCCGCCCCTTGGCCGAGGCAACCGCGGCTAACCCCGACAGCAGGCACCCAAGACGCTTCCGGATCGCCAGGACATCGCAGTCGACGACGTCGAATGCCTACCTGACCTGCCGCGGCGTCCAGAACGACATGACCATGGACGACGAACGGCGAAACCGGACGAGCCGCCTACCAGCGCCCCGAAGGTCGTCTCCCGTGCTTGACCTCCCAGCCGCCCCGAGGATGCGAGCGGATGTGTGAAGCTCCAGCGAACCGGTGGAGACCGGCGTGATGGGTGGGCGAGCGAGCGCTCGATGCGATGTTCAAGCGCCAGCCAATACCTCCTTGTGCTTGCGAACGGCGCCAAGGCCGTTGGGACAGTTCCTTGAACTCCCCGAGCGACCACCCAGGATCCCGCGTGATGATCTTCGATCGAGTCCTGGATAGCCGGGGGCGGTTGGTCAGTGGTCGGGTGGGGCGCGGGGGTCGCCGCGACGGACCACTGAGAGGTCGGCGTTGGTGCCGACCACGGCGGAGTCGCCGTCCTGGTCGGTACGGAGGACCATTGCTCCTTTCTGCGTCAGCTGGGTGATCGTGCCTGGGCTTGGGTGTCCGTAGCGGTTGCCCGCGCCGACGCTGATCAGGGCCACGCGGGGGTGGACCGCGGCGAGGAACTCCGGGGCGATGTAGCGGCTTCCGTGGTGCGGGACTTTGAGGATGTCGGCGGTCAGGTCGGTGTGTTCGTCGAGCAGGTCTGCCTGGGCGGCGAGTTCGACGTCGCCGGTCAGGAGCAGCCGGCCGCTACGGGTTGTTGCCCGCAGGACAAGTGAGCCGTTGTTGATCTCTGTTCCAGTCGCTTCTCCGTCCTCCCGGGTGTCCACCACACGAGGGCCCAGTACCTCGATCGCCAGGCCTGGCCATTCCAGCCGCTGCCCCGCCGACAGCCACACCAGCGGCACCTCGGCGCGCTCGGCCTCGGAACGCACCTGCCGCCAGGCCCATCCCGGCAGTCGCCCGGAACCGACCGCCACCGCGCCGACCGTGTGCTCGCCGAGAACGGCCGACAGCCCGCCGACGTGGTCGGCATGCAGGTGACTCAAGACCACCAACGGGACCGTGGACACCCCGAGGCGACTGAGGCATCCCGCGACCGCACCCGGATCCGGTCCCGTGTCGACCACAACCGCGCGCCCGGGCTCGGCGGTCGCAAGCACGATCGAGTCGCCTTGCCCCACGTCGCAGGCCACCGCCGACCAGCCGGACGGTGGCCAGCCCGGCTGGAACACCCGGACCGGCACGAGCACGACCAGCGCACCCACGACGACCGCGATCACCAGTACCCGCAACCGTTTCCGGCGCATGACCAGCACCAGGCCGACAAGGAACACCGCCAGCAGAACACCGCCCACCCAGCCAGCCGGCCAGCCGACAACGCCACCGGGCACGGCGGCCGCGTGCCGCGCGACCGCGATCATCCAGTGCAGCTCTGGGCCGGCGACCCGGACCAGAACCTCACCCAGCCAGGGCAGCCACCCGGTCACCAACGCGGCGAGCAATCCGAGCACCGTGGCCGGTGCGACCACGGGTGCCGCGAGCAGGTTCGCCACGACAGCGACCAAGCTGATCTGGCCGTTCAGCGCCGCGATGATCGGCGCCGTCGCGAGATGTGCTGCCGCGGGGACGGCCACCGCTTCAGCGAAGATCCTCGGGACCCCCTTTCCTGCCAACGATCTCGTCCACTTGGACGCGACCAGTACGAGCGCCCCGGTGGCGAGGACCGACAGGATGAACCCGACGTTCGTCGCCATGGTGGGGTCGTCCAAGACCAGTCCGATGATCGAGGCGGCCAGCGCGGGCAATGCCGCTTGCTGACGTCCCACGATGAGCGCGAGCAGACCGACCCCGCCCATCACCGCGGCACGCAGCACGCTGGGCTCCGGCCCCGCCAGAACAACGAACCCGAGCAGGACGAGCCCCGCTCCCGCAGCGCAGCATCTCGGCCCAAGCTTCAACGCACGCAACCGAAGCAGCGCCGCCACCCCGACGATCGCCAAGTTCGCCCCGCTGACGGCCAGCAGGTGCGACATCCCGGCTGCCCGGAACTCCTCGACCACCCGATGCGGCAGAGCACTGGCGTCGCCGACGACCAACCCAGACAGCAGCCCCGCCGGCTCATCCGCCAGTACTCCAGAAGCCGACCGCAGACCGGCTCGCAGCGACTCCGCCGCTCGTTGCAAGGTAGACGCGGGCGTCACGCCCTCCGGCGGACCTCGCACCCGCACCATCGCGACCTCGGGATCATTCGGCGCCAGGTCGCCATCCACCTCAACCTCCTGACCGGGCAACAACTTCGACCACCCTTCGATCGGTACGAGCAGGACGACCGTGCCGTGCGAAGACACTTCGTGCCCGCCGGCCCGCGCGTGCAGGACCTTCGCCGTGACGAGCGCGGAATGCGCTCCGGCCTGCTGACCGCCGAACCCGGTTGAGAAGATCGGCTTCGGCCGGTCGGACAGCTCGACGGCCAGCCGCGCCGCCTCGCCCCGCTCCGCGAAGAAACGCAACGGATCAAGCTCGGATGACCGCAGCCGCAACGAAGTCGGCACCATGGCCAACGCACCGCACATGACCAGGGACCAGCCGACGCCACGGCGAAGCCACCGCTCCCGTTGTTCCAGGACATCGACCCGGATGATGCGCCGGGTCGGTCCGCGCAGCCGGATCAACCGCCCTTTCATCGCCCAGACACCGGCCGCACACGCCAACGCCCCTACGACGAACGTCAGCCACCAGGTCAGCGAAAGTCCCAGAAGGACGGCAAGCCATACCGCCACGGCGGCGGGAACCAGCCGCCAATCCTTGGCATTCAGTGGGTCCGTGGGACGGATGATCATCTACGCACTCCAAGACGGTGTCGTTCAGAACACGCGAGCCGACGCGAGACCCTGAGCGGCAACGGAATCAGCAGTCATGAATCAGGTCAGTACCTGGTGTTCATCGGAAGCTCCGCAGAAGACAGAGTGGCCGGGACACGGTCACGAACAGAAACAGGAAACTCCGCGAAGTCAGTGCACTGTCACCAAATCCTTCAGCCGCGCGAACCGGCTTTCCCCGATGCCGTCGACCTGACGCAGTTGCTCCACGGCGGTGAACCGGCCATGCTGCCCGCGCCATTCGA
>CBIMJO010000638.1:0-6146 GCA_966244135.1 uncultured Actinocrispum sp.
CCCACTTGGTCAGCAGCACCAGGTTCTCCGGTGACGCGGACGGGTAGATGTGCGCGGCCAAGAGGTCCAGACCCATCCGGTGAACGGCCGGGCGCCCGCCCGGCAGGCCGAACTTCTTGACCCACTGCCAGACCGGCGCCCGGACGGCGGCGACATGATGGTTGCGCACCGGCGGGAAGGGCAAGTCGAACGCCAGGCCGTTCAGGCGCCCGAAGGTATCCCGACCAGCGGGCTTACGGCTTGCCAAAGTCACAACCTTGCCAAAAACTCACAGCTTGAACCAGGTGCCCCCGTCGGTGATCCGTTCGTACCCAAGGGCCCGGTACACGGCGTCTACAAGGGACTGTCCACGCGCGTTCACGCCGATCCCGGACCCCTGCTGGTTCATCGTGTACCCGAACGAGACCCTCGCGCGGGGGTCGGCGAAGCCCAGCGCGCCGCCCATTCCGCTGTGCCCGAACGCGTCCTCGGACATCAGCACGCCCTCCTGGTCGTTGGCGGCCAGATGCTGGTTGTCGCCGGTCTTGAGGAACCCGTTGGCGAACCGTGTGGGCACAAGTACCGCCGCGTCAACGGAACAGGCCGAGCTCACCTGACCCATGACAGCGATCTGGTTCGGGCGTACCAGTTGTACGTCCGCGAACGTGCCACCCAGCGCCAACGGCCGGTACATGCCAGCGAGTCCGCGCCCGTTGGTGATGCCGCCGACCGCGCCGATGGTCGAGGCGTGCGCGGCCCGGGAGTTGAACGACTCCGGCGCCATGTAACCGCCGGTGTTGACCACCATCAGGCCCGGGATGGACGTCGGATCCGTCATCGCCGCTGTGTACAGGCTCGGGATGAGCGTGCCCGGCTTGGTCAGGTCCGGCGGCAGGGTCGGCGCGACCCGGCCCTCCTGCTCCTCGGGCAGGCTCAGCCAGAAGTCCAGTTCCAGCGGCCCAGCGACCTCCTCGGCGAAGAACCGGGCCAGCGGGCGCCCGGACACCCGCCGGACGACTTCGCCGACCAGGAAGCCGAACAGCAGGCCGTGATAGCCGTGCCTGGTGCCCGGCTCCCACAGCGGCTCGGCCCGCTCGAGGATCGCGGTCATCTGGTCCCAGTCGAAGAACGCGCCCGGCGGCACCGGCTCGCGCACCCCGGCCAGCCCGGCCTGGTGGTCCAGCAGCTGGTGCACCAGGACGCCGTCCTTGCCGTTCTGCGCGAACTCCGGCCAGTACTTGGCCACCGGCGCGTGCAGGTCCAGCTCGCCGCGGGAGGCCAGGATGTGCGCGCACAACGCGGTCGCGCCCTTGGTGCAGGACCAGACGTCGACGAGGGTGTCCGAGGTCCATTCGGCGCCGGTCGCGGGGTCGGCGGTGCCGCCCCACAGGTCGACGACTGTCTGTCCGTCGACGGTCACGCTGACCGATGCGCCGACCTCGCCGCGTTCGGCGAAGTTGCGCTCGAACTCGGCCAGCACCTCGACGAACTGCGGTTCGTGGGTTCCCTGGATCGCCATTGACCACTCCTCACCTGCGCACACTGCTCGGCGAGGGCCATCCCATCACCGCGCCGCGCGGCAGGCTAATCATCGGACATATAACCTCTCGATTTGGTCTCCGGACTGGACGGACCGCCCTCGGAGGCGCTATACATCCGATGTATTGCGATCGGGGAGTTGGAGGCAACCGAACATGCAGCTGATGCGACTCGGCCCAGCAGGCAGTGAACGTCCCGTCGTCCGGGCCGGTGACGGTTCGCTGTTCGACCTGAGCGGGCTGACCGGCGACATCGACGGTGCGTTCCTGGCCGCCGAGGGGATCGCGCGCGTGGCTGAGGCGCTGACCGCGGGCTCGCTGCCCGCATTCGACGATCCTGCCGACGGTACCGGCCTGCGGGTCGGCCCGCCGGTCGCGCAGCCCACCAAAGTCGTCTGCATCGGCATGAACTACCGCGCGCACGCCGCCGAGACCGGCGCGCCGGCCCCGACCGAACCGGTGGTCTTCATGAAGGCGCCGGACACCGTCGTCGGTCCCTACGACCAGGTGCTGATCCCGCGCACCTCGGTCAAGACCGACTGGGAGGTCGAGCTGGCCGTGGTGATCGGCAAGACCGCCCGCTACCTGGAGTCGCCCGACGAGGCGCTCGGGCACGTGGCCGGGTACACGATCTCCAACGACGTGTCCGAGCGCGAGTACCAGCTGGAACGGCCTGGCGGCCAGTGGGACAAGGGAAAGTCCTGTGAGACGTTCAACCCGATGGGCCCGTGGCTGCTGCCCGCCGACGGGGTCGACCCGCAGGACCTGACGCTGTCGTTGTGGGTCAACGGCGAGCTCAGGCAGAACTCGTCCACAAAGGACATGATCTTCACGGTGGCCGAGATCGTCCACCACCTGAGCCAGTACCTGGTGCTGCGGCCCGGGGACGTGATCAACACCGGCACCCCGCAGGGCGTCGCGCTCGGCCAGCCCGAACCCAAGCCGTACCTGCGGGCAGGGGACGTGATCGAACTGGAGATCCAGGGCCTGGGCAAGCAGAAGCAGTCGGTGGGACAGGCCTGACCATGTCCATCATCAACGGAATCGACGTTCTGGACGTCCGCTTTCCCACCTCCCGTGAGCTGGACGGGTCCGACGCGATGAACCCGGACCCGGACTACTCGGCCGCCTATGTCGTGCTGCACGCGGATGAGGGCCCGGACGGCTACGGGTTCGCCTTCACCATCGGGCGCGGCAACGACGTCCAGGCGGCGGCGATCCGGTCGCTGGAGCCGCACGTCGTCGGCAGGCGCGTGCCGGAGACCGCCGCGGACCTGGCCGCGCTGTCCGCCGAGCTCATCGGCGACTCGCAGTTCCGCTGGCTGGGCCCGGAGAAGGGCGTCGCGCACATGGCCGTCGGCGCGATGGTCAACGCCGCCTGGGACCTGGCCGCGCGGCGCGCGGACAAGCCGGTCTGGTGGTTGCTCGCGGACATGACGCCCGAGGAGATCGTCGGCCTGGTCGACTTCCGCTACCTCACCGACGCGCTCACCCCGGACGAGGCGTACGAGATCCTGGTGCGCGGCCAGGAAGGCAAGGCACAGCGGATCGAGTCGTTGCTGGCCAACGGGTACCGCGCGTACACGACCTCCCCGGGCTGGCTGGGCTACTCCGACGACAAGCTGGTGCGACTGTCCAAACAGGCCGTCGCGGACGGCTTCGATATGATCAAGCTCAAGGTCGGCGGCAGCCTGGACGACGACATCCGGCGGCTGCGGCTGGCCCGCGAGGCGGTCGGCGACGAGATCCGGATCGCGGTGGACGCCAACCAGCGCTGGGACGTCTCCGCCGCGGTGGAGTGGATGCAGGCGCTGTCGCCGTTCAGTCCGTACTGGATCGAAGAGCCGACCTCGCCGGACGACGTCCTCGGCCACCAGGCCATCGCGCGGCAGATCGCGCCGATCAAGGTCGCCTCCGGCGAGCACGTGCAGAACCGGGTGATGTTCAAGCAGATGCTGCAGGCCGAGGCGATCTCGGTACTGCAGATCGACGCCGCACGGGTCGGCGGGGTGAACGAGAACGTGGCCATCCTGTTGCTGGCGGCCAAGTTCGGCGTCCCGGTCTGCCCGCACGCGGGCGGCGTCGGGCTGTGCGAGCTGGTCCGGCACCTGTCCATGTTCGACTTCGCCGCGGTCACCGGCACCCAGGAGAACCGGGCCATCGAGTGGGTGGACCACCTGCACGAGCACTTCACCGACCCCGCTATCGTGCGCGCCGGCTACTACGTGGCGCCGACCAAGCCGGGGTTCTCCGCCCGCATGCACGACGCGACCCTGCGCCGCTACCAGTTCCCGGAAGGTCCTGAATGGACAGGAGGCAACGCGTGAGCGACGCGGTGGTGAACGATTTCGAAGGGCTGGTGGCGATCGTCACCGGCGGTGCCTCCGGAATCGGCCTGGCTGCAGGGGAACTGCTCGCCGGCCGGGGCGCCACCGTGGCGGCCCTGGACCTCAAGCCGGACGGCCTGCCCGAGCACATCGCCGGGTTCGAGTGCAACGTCACCGACGACGCCGCGGTCAAGTCCGCTGTGGACGCCGTGGTGGAACGCTTCGGCCGACTGGACATCGTCATCAACAACGCCGGGATCGGCGCGATCGGTGATGTGGCGGCCAACAGCGACGACGAGTGGCTGCGGGTGATGGACGTCAATGTCCTGGGCATGGCGCGGGTCGCGCGGCATGCCCTGCCGCACTTGCGGAAATCGCCCAAGGCCGCGATCGTGAACACCTGCTCGATCGCCGCGTGGGCGGGCCTGCCGCAGCGCGCGGTGTACTCGGCCAGCAAGGGCGCGGTGTACGCGCTCACCCTGGCGATGGCCGCCGACCATGTCCGCGAGGGCATCCGGGTCAACGCGGTGGCACCGGGCACTGTGGACACTCCCTGGGTCGGGCGCCTGCTCGGCCAGGCCGCCGACCCGGCGGCCGAGCGCTCGGCGCTCGAAGCACGGCAACCCACCGGCCGGCTGGTGTCGGCCGACGAGGTCGCCAACGCGATCGCCTACCTGGCCAGCCCGCTCTCGGGCGCCACGGTGGGAACGGTGCTTGCCGTGGATGGCGGCATGTACGGCCTGCGCTTGCGGCCACCAACACAGCAGTAAGTCACCAGAGAAAACACCGCCCGTCAAGGAGGACCAGTGGTGCCCGTCCGACGCTCCGTCCGTACGGTGGCCGCCGCCGCCCTGGTTGTGCTGGCCGCAACGGCCTGTAATTCGTCGTCCAACACCGGGAGCGGGGGCTCCTCTCAGTCAGCGGGCGCCTCGGCCCCGATCGGCGTGGACTTCCCGCGCGCCGACTCGGACTTCTGGAACTCGTACATCAAGTACGTGCCCCAGTTCGCCAAGGAACTCAACATCAACATGATGTCGCCGACCAACTCGCAGAACAAGGTCGAGACACTCGTGGCCAACGTGCAGACCCTGACCGGTCAGGGCGCCAAGGCGATCGTGATGGCCCCGCAGGACACCGGCGCGATCGCGACCACGTTGCAGCGCCTGGAACAGCAGAAGATCCCAGTGGTCACAGTGGACACCCGGCCGGACAACGGCAAGGTGTTCATGGTCGTGCGCGCGGACAACAAGGCCTACGGCGAGAAGGCCTGCAAGTTCCTCGGCGACAAGCTGGGCGGCCAGGGCAAGGTCGTGGAGTTCCAGGGCGCGCTGTCCAGCGTGAACGGCCGGGACCGCTCCGAGGCGTTCGCCGCCTGCATGAAGCAGAACTACCCGGGCATCACGGTGTTCGAGGAGCCGACCGACTGGGAGGGCGCCAAGGCCAGCTCCGCGCTGCAGACCCGGCTGACCCAGAACCCGGACATCAAGGGCATCTACATGCAGGCCGGTGGCGTGTTCCTGGCGCCGACCCTGCAGGTGCTGCGCTCCACCGGGCACCTGTTCCCGGCCGGCGACCCGAAGCACATCTTCGCGGTCTCCAACGACGGCATCCCCGAGGAGTTCGCCTCCATCCGCAAGGGTGAGATCGACGCGACCGTCTCGCAGCCGGCCGACCTGTACGCGAAGTGGGCGCTGTTCTACGCCAAGGCCGCCCTGGAGGGCAAGACCTTCCAGCCCGGCAAGACCGACCACGACTCGACCATTGTGGACGTGGGCAACGGCAACCTGGAGGACCAGCTCGCCGCGCCCCTGGTGACCAAGGACAACGTCGAGGACAAGGCGTTGTGGGGCAACCAGATCGGGCAATGATGAGTCTGAGCGACGAGAACGCGTCGGCGGCGGGCGTCCAGCTCGCCGCCGCGGCGCGTAACATCACCAAACGCTTCGGCCGCACGGTGGCGCTCAACGACGTGGGCATCGAGATCCACGACGGCGAGTCGCACGCCCTGGTCGGGCGCAACGGTGCCGGCAAGTCCACTTTGGTCTCGATCCTGACCGGGCTGCAGGCGCCGGACACCGGCGAGGTCACGTTCGGCGGCGCCGCTGCGCCCGCGCTGAGCGACCGGGACGCCTGGCGGCACAACGTCGCCTGCGTCTACCAGCGGTCGACGATCATGCCCGCCTTGTCGGTGGCGGAGAACCTGTTCATCAACCGCCAGGGCCGCACCCTGATCAGCTGGAGCAGGATGCGCCGCCAGGCGGCGGAGCTGCTGGAGTCCTTTGACGTCACCGTGGACGTGACG